>DASRBR010000618.1:0-8028 GCA_035653495.1 Verrucomicrobiia bacterium | reverse complement strand
CGACGGTTGCGCCGGTGTTCCGCGCGACGGTTTCCGCCGTGCGCCGATTTTGGTAGGGCTCAACGATGATGACATGGGTTTTGTCTTCCTTCATTTTCAGGATGACATCCGCCAGATGGGTTGGGGTTGGTGGAATGCCGGGTTTGGGTTCAAGAAACAAATCGATCTTGAGTCCGAAGCGTGCGGCAAAATAAGGCCATGAATCATGATATGCAACGACCTCTTTTCCCCTGAAAGGCCCGAGCAACTTTTGCCATTGATCCATTTTGGCATCGAGTTCACCGGTGAATCGTTTCAAGTTCGACTGGAATGTTGAGGCGGATTTGGGATCCAATTGCGAAAAAGCGGCGGCGATGTGTTCGGCCACTATGCGGGCATTTTCGGGATCCGTCAGAAAGTGCGGATTGCCGGCGGCATGAATGTCCCCCTTCGAACGATCCAGCGTGCTCGGGATTTCCACCAATTGAATGCCTTGATTGCAGAGGATGCAGCCCGGAGCGCCCGGTTCCAGTTTTCGATTGCGGGCCATGTCCAGCAGTGGCGGCAGCCAGCCGATCTCCAGTTCCGCGCCGCCTTCAACCAGGGCATCGGCACGGTTGAGTTTCACGCTGAAACTCGGTTTGGCATCCACGAAATGCGGATCTTCCGTAGGCCGCGCAAGCGTGGTGACCTTTGCCGCGTCGCCTCCGATGAATTCCGCAATCGATCCCAGATCGGCTGTCGTCGCCACAACATTCAACCTGGCCTGCGCACCCCAAGGCAGCGCAGCAGCCGCAATAGCAGGAAAAATAAATTTTTTGATCAATGATTTCATGATTTTTTTTAAAGTTTAAAATTTGTGCGCGCCATGGGCCCCGAGCAAAAATTCGACCTGCAGCCAGATCGAATGCTGATTCCCGAACAACGCGCCGTGATCATAATTGTATTGCAAACGGATCTTTGAGAATTCGCTGGGATAAAACGTGAGGTCGGGCGATATCCTGGTGCGTTCACCGCGGAATACGTCGCTCGCATCAAACGCGCCCCTGGTTCCGTCGGCGTATTCGCCGCGCAACCCAACAACCCAACGCGGTTTGAATCCCCACAATACCTGTGAATACATTCCCCAATCGCGAAGGTTTTCGGCGGGCAATGGCAGAGGCGTTGCGGTCGGATCCGCATTGGCTCCGTAACGCATATACAACGCTTCCGTCTGCCATGATACAAAAGGGAAACCCTCGTTCGCATTGGGCGCTTTCCATTTCCAGTATGAATCCACGCCATAAACTTCCGTGCGGCTATGCGGCCCGGTGTCGTTCGGCCCAAAAGCGCCCGAAGCGCCGACAACCAGGGTTTGCTGGTCCGTCAACTCGAACGAAGAGGCGATGCGCGGCACAAGAACCAAATCCTGCGGTCCTTCCAGGACACGCGGTTGTGTCGCCCTTCCGCGAAAGCGCGAAATGCCGGTCGTATCCATGTCTCCCGGATTGCGAAAGCTGAAACTGGTGCTGCCTTCACCGTCCATGATTCCGAGGAATGCCTCCGTATAAAACGGCGTCGGCGCAAGCCATGAGACCTGTGCTCCTATGCTCCGCAAACCATCGGGACCGAAGGCGCGGGTGAGAATGATCGGCGCATCCACGAAAGCCCAGGTGTGCGGATGCTGCGCATTCTGACGCCCGAACGCTGAGAAGAATTGTCCCGCCTTGACTTGCAGATTTGCCGGGAGCGAGGTTGACGTCAGGTACGCCTCTTCCAGCTCGATCTCGGTTTCATTGTTGCGGTCCAGCTTCAAGACAATGTTCCCAAAACCTTTAAAGTAAGGGTCCACTGCGCCATCCACGGCGATCTCCGCATTGCGCAACGAGAATCCGCGTTTTATGGGATCATGATCGCCAAGCTGGAGCTGTGCGGAAGGATCCCGCGCCGATGAACCGCCGACATCCATGAGCGTGTCGAAGCTGATGTTCATGTACGAAGAGCCGGCACGCGCAACGGTGATCGGCGCGGTGGGAGAGAATCCCCCCGTCGGAGCCGGCACTTGCGCCGATGGAGGAGCATTGGACGGCGAGTTCTGCTGGCCAAGTTCGACGGCCAATTGCTGCGTCAGCTTATCCCTCTCGGAATTTCCTGGCGGCTGGTTTGTCGTCGCTGCGGTCTGTGAATTGGTCCCGACGTTTTGCTGGTTATTGGCAAGAGTCGTCTGGAGAGAATCCACACGCTTCTTGAGCGCATCGATTTCGTCCCGTTGTTCGCGGATGATTTTTTCGAACTTGTCGGACATCTCTTTCATCTGGCGCTGCAGGTCGTCTGGAGTTGATTGCGCGTGAAGCATGGGAACGTTCAGCCAGAGGAGAATCAAGACACTTGGTATTTTAAGTATTTTCATGCCACCTCCCTCCTGAAGCGCAGGGTAGTGGCGCTTCTCGGTTGTGAACAAGAGTGAGACGGATTCCATAAATTGTTGATGTTACTTTTCATAGTCGTTGAGGGGCTTGAGACGGTTTTCCAAAAATCCATTCCAGCTTTCTGAAGGCTGGCGACGATGGCATCCAAGCCATCGTTTTTTAAACGGGTTTGACCAACGGAAACTAACCAAGGACAGAAGCAGGCGGAGCGCGTTCTTGTGAATACTGAAAATCCGGCGCGGGCAAAAGCGCAAGCTCCGGCAGCAGGTTGATACCGCAGAAAAAGTGGATGGCCGCAACGAGAACAGGAATCGCGACGGTTGCCTCCACCATGCCCTTTGCAAACATCACGACCGCGCACGCATGGCCGGGTGAATCAGCATCCGGATGGAACCAGAGATGAAGCGGTTGCCATGCCTCCAGCAGCAAAATAAAGAAAATAAGGCAGCACAGCGAAACAGCCATTGCTGATTTTCCGAACCGCTTATATTTCGAGCTCAGGCCCACAACACAGATTGATTTTCAGTAAAACAGCCCGCAAGCCAATTGCAAGAGCTTATATGACAGCTCAATCCAAGGGACAAAATAGCCAATTGCAAATCATTTGCAATAAGATTCGATGCCTTTTTTCTGCTGGTTTTGGCTTGAGGTTCATGGACGGCTGCCGCCGTGCCGGGACGCGGACTGCGCGAGCTTTTTTTTGATCTCTTCAATCTCCTGGCGGACGTGATCGGGTTGAGGCGACACGGGTTCAAGCCGTTCCAGCCAATGCAGCGCCGCGGGCAGGTTGGTCTGGCTTTCCTCCAGGCGGGCCAGATGGAGCGTCAATTGCATGAGCATGAAATCCTGGTCCTCTGTGTGGGGCTTCGGCATGGCATCCAGCTTGTCCACGGCCATGGTCCAGATGTTTCGCGGGCGATTGATTTCTTTGCGGTTTTCCTCGTAAAGACAGCCCAGCTCGAAAAGAATGGACGGGTTGCCCGGATTTGCATTCAAGCCCTCCCGAAGAAATTCTTCGGCCTCATCCACCTTGCCCATCCTTTTGCGAAGCCAGTAAGCCGTCACCATGTAGGTCTCAATGCGATTTGGGTCCATCTCCGCGGAAAGTTTTAACCAAGGCAAAATTTCGCGCACGTCACCGCCTTCTTCGCCCAGATCCTGGCCAGGCTTGAATCCCTGCGGGCCGCCTTCATCCAGGTGCGTGTGGACAGAAGGCAGAAAGTGCCGGGAAAATTGCTCGATGATGTCCCGCGGCTTGCCCATGAACTCGGTTTCCTCGCCGCGGTTGCGGCCTTTCAACGCGCCGGCGTCCTCAGCCATGTGCGGCGTCTGAAACGATTGCTGGTCGTCAAAAATCGTGGGATAAAATCCGCTGTGGAAATACGCGTCGGCCTTCACAAAGAAATGGTTGGCGAACATGCGCCGGCTTTCGCCCAGCATCTCAGCCATGATATCGTCGGAGCCTTCGTGCGCGCGCAAACCGGCCGGCCGCTCCATCGAGGTCGCCAGCGAAAAGCAGACCACAAGCAACAACGCGAGAACCAAAAATGGCAGTGTGGTGGATGAGCGCATGGAAATCTCAGTTGAGCGCCTTGCGGCGGAACAGCGCGCAGGTGATTGCCAGGAAAAACGCCGAATAGACCAGCGCATAGGCAATCGCAATGGCATAATACTTCCATGCGATGGCCGGCCAGTTGTGGATGATCAGGGCGCGCACATCAAATATTTCAAGATGCGGAATGGCATAATAGATTCCATAAGTGATACTGCGCACCGGCTCGTCATTCCGCAGCGCGATTTTGTTCAGGTGCCTTCCCACCAGGAGAATCCCAAAAGCCAGGACGAACGAAATCGTTCCATTAGAGGATGGCGCGGCAAAAATCAACGAGCCCAGCGCCACAAAGGCCAGCAGGATGGCCAGCATCGCCCAATGCAGCGTCGCCGCCTGAAAATAGTTGATCAAATGCCATTGATGTTCACGGCTGGCACTGACGCATCCGAAGAAAAAATAAAAACAGAACAGCGCGATGCCGCACGCCAGCCAGCAGCCGAGATATTTTCCAAGCAGGACCTCGGTGCGGGAAATCGGTTTGGCGAGCAGCGGGAAAATCGTCCGGTTTTCCTTTTCCCCGGGCAACTGCCGGGCCATCGTCGCGATCGCTATCACCAGCGAGGCGATCCAAATCAAGAGCAGGCAGACCTCCTTCAAATAACGGACGATGCGCCCGTCATCAAAAAAATGCACCGAGCCGAGCATGCCGGTGATGAGCACGATGAGAATGAGCAGGACATAAAAGTCCTTGCGCCGGTACATCTCCTTGATGACCACGCTGGCGACCGCGAATATTTTGAAGACTTTATTTATCATGCCGCCGGACAGCCGCTCATTCATTGCTGAATTAGACAGAACTGTCATCGGCATGTTCGTCATTTTTCCGCCAGGGCGCAATACTGCGGTGTCCATCCGGTCGGCAGAAAAATAGCAACTTTCCTGCCAGCAATTGCTGAAAATTTACGTTTTCAGCAACAAACATGACTTTTCCAGCCACCTTCATTTGCCGCAACAGTGTTTGAATTTCTTGCCGCTGCCGCAAGGGCATGGATCGTTGCGTCCGACTTTCGGTCCGGAACGGACCGGCTTGGCCTTTTCCATCGCCGCAGCGGCTTCGCTGACGACGTCGCTGTCGCCACTGGACCTCTTCTGTTCCTGGAACGCGCTCGGCGCGGCGGTGTGCACGGTTTTCTGCGGCGCATTTCTCAAAAAATTCTCGAACGCCATCAGGCTCGAGGCGCTGCGGAAGATGTTATGGCAGATCTCCGTCTTGATGGAGATCATCAGCTCGTCAAAAATCTTGAACGCCTCGGCCTTGTATTCGATCAACGGATCGCGTTGGCCGTGCGCGCGCAAGCCGATGCTGTAACGCAGGCTGTCAATCTCGTAAAGATGCTCCTGCCAAAGCCGGTCAATCGCGCTTAGGATCGTGTAACGCTCTACCGTCTTGAGCGCCTCAGGATTCTCGAAGCTCACCTTTAATTCATACGCCTTGCGCACGCTGTCGGAGATGAACGTGCAAGCGCCGAATTGCGCCGGCGTCAATCCGTCATACAACGAATCGGGAACCGGCGCTTCGTGGCTCGATTGCGCCGCCTTCACGATTTCCTCCTCCGGCATGCCAAGCGGGAAATTCAAATTCACCCAATCAGCCAATTGCCGCACGTTCCATTCGTTCGGGTCCGCGGAAGAAGTGAATTGCACGACCTTTTCAATGACCACTTCCTCCATCACATCCATGAGACGGTCGCGAACATCTTCCGAGTTGATGATCTCGTTGCGGAAACCGTAAATGATTTCGCGCTGCTTGTTCATCACATCGTCGTATTCGAGCGTGCGTTTGCGGATCTGGAAATTGTGCTGCTCGACGCGTTTTTGCGCCTGCTCGATGGAACGGTTCAACAACGGATGCTCCAGCTCCTGGCCTTCCTCAAGCCCCATCCTTTCCATGTATTTGACGATCCTGTCCGAGCCGAACAAGCGCATCAAATCGTCTTCCAGCGAAATGAAGAAGTGCGACGAACCGGGATCGCCCTGGCGCGCGCAACGACCGCGCAACTGCCGGTCAATGCGCCGCGATTCATGGCGTTCCGTGCCGATGACGTGCAACCCGCCCAAGTCCGCCACGCCAGCGCCAAGTTTGATGTCGGTGCCGCGGCCTGCCATGTTGGTGGCGATGGTCACCGCTCCGCGCTGACCGGCGCGCGCGACAATCTCCGCTTCCTGCTCATGATATTTCGCGTTCAGCACGGAATGGATGATGCCGGCCTTCTTCAACATGCGCGAAAGCAATTCGCTCACTTCGACGGAAATCGTGCCGACGAGGATGGGCCGACCCGCGCCGTGAATGGTCTGGATTTCCTTGAGCACGGCCTCGTATTTTTCGCGTTTCGTTTTGTAAACGGAATCGTTCGCGTCCTTGCGCTGCACAGGCCGATTGGTCGGGACGACAGCCACGCCTAATTTGTAAATGTCAAAAAACTCCGACGCCTCGGTTTCTGCCGTGCCGGTCATGCCGGCCAGTTTTTCATAAAGGCGGAAATAATTTTGGATGGTGATGGTCGCAAGCGTCTGCGTTTCGCGCTCGATCTCCACGCCTTCCTTCGCCTCGACTGCTTGATGCAATCCATCGCTCCAGCGGCGGCCCGTCATCAAGCGTCCGGTGTTCTCGTCCACGATGATGACCTTGTTGTCTTGCACGACGTATTGCACGTCCTTGATGTAAAGACTGTAGGCCTTGAGCAATTGCGAGATGGCATGGATGCGTTGCGCCTTCGCTTCAAACACCTGCTGCAACTTCGCCTTTTCCTCGAGCCGTTTGCGCGCGTCGGTTTCGGGACCGGTGTCGATCTCGTGCAATTGCGTGCCCAAATCCGGCAGCATGAAGGCGTCCGGGTCCTGCGGGCTCATGAAATTGCGGCCTTTTTCCGTCAAGTCCGCCTCGTGGCTTTTTTCGTCGATGGCGAAAAACAATTCTTCCTTTTCCGCGTAAAGAATCTTCTTCGACTGGTCGCCGTGCAATTCCAGCTCCGACTTGTTCATCATGCGCAAGTTCGCCGGGTCTTCCAGCATGCGCATCAACTCTTCCGAAGTCGGCTGGCCGAGCTTGACGCGATACAGCAGCAAACCAATCTGCCGCTCAATCTCATCAGGATTCGAAACCCGCGAACCATCCTCCGGTTTCAATTTCTTGAGCAAATCCTGGGCTTCGCGAATGAACCGGTTGCACAATTTTTGCTGGGCGAACACGAGCGATTGGACCTGCGGCTTGAACTCGGCGTATTGGTTGTCCGTGGAATGGATGACCGCCGGGCCGCTGATGATGAGCGGCGTGCGCGCTTCGTCGATCAGGATGGAATCGACTTCGTCAACGATGGCGAAGTAATGTCCGCGCTGCACCTGCTCCTCCTTGCGCGTGGCCATGCCGTTGTCGCGCAGGTAATCGAAGCCGAACTCCGCGTTGGTGCCGTAGGTGATGTCGCAGCCATACTGCGCGCGGCGCACATCGGGAGGTTGATCGTGGAGAATGCAGCCGACCGTCAGGCCCAAATATTTATAAACCGCGCCCATCCATTCGCTGTCGCGCGCGGCAAGGTAATCGTTGACCGTCACGACATGAACGCCGCGTCCGGTAAGCGCGTTGAGATAAACCGGCAACGTTCCGACAAGCGTTTTGCCTTCGCCGGTCGCCATTTCAGCGATTTTACCGCTGTGCAGGCTGATGCCGCCGATCAATTGCACGTCGAACGGGACCATTTCCCATTTCAAGGGATGACCGCGCACGACGATTTCCGAGCCGCAAAGGCGGCGGCAGGCATTTTTCACCACGGCGAACGCTTCGGGCAGGATTTCGTTCAGCGCGGCGGCGAGTTCGGTCGGGTCGTCTATCTTGGAGAGACGTTCCTTCCATTCGGCGGTCTTTTGGCGCAAGACTTCCTCGGAACCTTTCTGCAGTTCTGCCTCAAGCTGGTTGATTCGGTCCACCATGGGCCGGAGACGTTTGATTTCCCGGTCATTCTTGGAGCCAATGAATTTTTTGACAATATAACTGATCATTCGGACCCTTTAAAACAAGCGAAGAAAACTAAG
>DASRBR010000617.1:0-8574 GCA_035653495.1 Verrucomicrobiia bacterium | reverse complement strand
GGATTTAAGGTTGATTGTGATTCTGATTCTGCAGTTTGAGCATGTTCGATTTTCATATTAACCGCCATTACATCACGGCGGTCCCGGGAAAATGAAACGTACCGTAGGTTTGACAACAGTTTTTAGTTTTACTAATGGTTGCGAAAAAAGCGGGTTCCGACCAATGTTCATGCGGGTTTGGTGATTTTCAAAAAAGTGTGTTTTTGGAGGGAGTGAAAAAACTATTTTTCCTACAGCAGGCGGAGCCTGCACCCATATAAAAGCAATCTTAGAGACACGATGTCTGCTCTCATTATTAGCACGGTGTTCTCCCACCGGGCTGAAGCCCGGTGTTAATGAGAGAACGCCGGTGAACCAGCGCGAGCGCAAATACCCGCTGCTTTTGCAATCACAAACACTCGCGATTTGCGGGGGGCATGTCATTTTAACAGGTGACACGAAAAGGCGGATGTCGTTACCTTTTGCCAGGTTTGCAAATGAAAATCGGCAGATTGAAAAATGGTATTCGTGGGCCGCGCAATTCGCGCTCTGATGTTGATTCCGCGCGCCGTCCCCATATATCGGGACACCACGCGCTTTTATTTGTAGCGCTTTTACTCCTTGGCTCCCCTTCCCTGTCCTGCTTTGCAAGCGATTCGCCGACGAACGCAATGCCTTCGTGGTTGAATCGCCCGTTGTCCCTGGCGGACACGATCAATATCGCCTTGCAACAAAACGGCACGATCCTGCGCGGCAAAAGCGATCTGGAGGCCCAATACGGCGTGGTGGTGCAGACGCGCGCCATCGCCATTCCGCATGTTCAGGCCAATGGGAATTATCAATACACAACGGAAGTCGAGCATTTCCCCGCGTTCAATTTCGGCAACATCAACGTGCCGATTTTCCCGGTGATCCACAACACCTGGGCCGCGGACATCGAGGTTGTCCAGACGATTTATTCCGGCGGGCAGATCATTTCGTCATTGCGCTCGGCGGGCCTGACGAAGCAGCAGGCGATTCTGCAATATCAAACGGTGGTAGCGGACAGTTTGTTGCAGGTGCGCGTGGCGTATTACGACGTGTTGCAGGCCGAGGAACAGGTCACAGTCGAGGAAGCATCGGTCAAATTGCTCAGCGAACAGGCGGAGGATCAACGGCGCCGTTTGGACGCGGGCACGGTGCCGCGTTTCAATGTGTTGCAGGCGGAAGTGGAACTGGCGAATGAACGTCCGCGCCTCATCCGCGCGCGCAACGCCTATCGCATCGCCAAAAATAACCTCGTGAACCAGCTTGGGTCGCATCTGCCGGCGCAGGTCTTGGAAGATGTCCCGCTGCAACTCACGGACAAATTGGATGACGCGCCTTACGACATTGATTTGCCGGTGGCCATCGGCAAGGCGCTCGAAAACCGCACCGAGCTTGCGTCGTTGCGCCAGGTGGAGGCGTTGCGCAAGGAGGGCGTGGTCATCGCCAAATCGGGTTACAAGCCGTCGGTGCAAATCTTCGGCGAATACGGCGGGCGCAACGCGGAGTTCATCAGCCCTGACCCGGCTTACGCGATCCACGGCGCGACGGCGGGCGTGCAGGTTTCCTGGAACATTTTCGACGGATTTTTGACCAGGGGCAAAATCCAGCAGGCCAACGCGCTTTATTCCGGCTCGAAGGTGGACGTGGACAACGAAACGCGCAGCATCGAATTGGAAGTGCGCACGGATTATTCGGATTTCATCGAGGCGCGCGAGACTTTGGAATCGCAGAAAAAAGTGCAGGAGGAAGCGGAGGAGGCGTTGCGGCTGGCCAAGGCGCGGAGCGACGCCGGCACGGGCACGCAACTGGATGTCTTGAGCGCGCAGACTTCATTGACGCAGGCGCGTTCCACGCAGGTGCAGGCGTTGCATGATTACGACGTGGCCCGCGCGCGGCTTGAACGCGCCATGGGCATCAACATCATGCAGACGGCGAAGTGAAGTTCCGGGTGTGCGTTGTAGAAAACATTTTTTAACCGACAAGCGAGGAATGCAGCAACAATAGCAGTTTGGGGGAGCGCGACCGTCTCGGTTGCCGTGCCCGGCGTCTCGCCGGGCGCTTCTGTATCTTTTTCCGTTCGGCGAGACGCCGAACGGGGCACGCGGGACGCGTGCGCTCCCCAATTCCCATTCCAGTTCCATTCTTATCCGACACGCAAGCATCTTTTCTACAGAGCAAGTTCCGGGTTCCGAGTTGAAAAAATCGAGGGCCGCTTCTCCCGAAATTTCTTTGACACGTTTGGCGATTTGGTTAGCCTGCTCTGACAACCACATTGTGTTATGAGATTTGGCATCAATACTTTCCTTTTCACCTCGCCGTTCACCAACGACAGCACCAAGCTTTTCCCGCAGTTCAAAAGATGGGGCTTCGAAAGCGTCGAAATTCCCGTGGAAGACCCGGCGCACATTGATCCGGCTTACGTGAAGAAGCAGCTGGACAAGCACGGGCTGGTTTGCGGCTCGGTTTGCGCCTGCATGGGGCCCGACCGCGATTTGCGCGGCACACCCGCCAACCAGCAGACCGGCCTCGATTACATGATGAAGCTGATTGACCAGATGGTCGTGATGGATTGTCCGTCGCTCATCGGGCCGGTTTATTCGGCCGTGGGCCGCGCTGACGCCGTTCCGCCCGATGAATACAAGCAACAATGGGCAACGGTGGTGCAGCATTTGAAAACGCTGGCCAAATACGCGCAGCGCAACGGTCGCCAGGTTTGCCTCGAACCGCTCAACCGGTTCGAGACCGATTTCATCAACACCTGCGACCAGGGCCTCAAGATGATCAAGGCGGTCGGCAATCCCGCGCTCAAGCTGCATCTCGACACGTTCCACATGAACATCGAGGAGAAGGACCAGGGCGCGGCCATCCGCAAAGCCGGCAAACATCTCGGCCATTTCCACGCTTGCGGCAGCGACCGCGGCACGCCGGGCAACGATCACATCGATTGGAAGCCGATTGCCGCCGCGCTCAAGGCCGTGGGTTACAAGGGCGACGTGGTCATCGAATCGTTCACGACGGATGTGAAAGTCATCGCGCGCGCCGCGGCGATATGGCGTCGCATGGAACCGACGCGCAACGAAATCGCGGTCAAAGGCGTGAAGTTTCTGAAGAAAGTTTTGAAATGAGTGTGGAGATTAGCCACATTGCTCGCCCTCACCCCGGCCCTCTCCCCCAGGAGAGGGTGAATGATTTTATCGCGCACGGCTGTTCAGTGGTGTGGTTGCATTCGCCGCGTTGGGGTGCAGCAATGAGAATGGCTCACTCCAACTCTTTTCCCAAGGATAACAAGAACCACTTTTCGAAGTTTGAATTCATCATCCCGCAGTGGCTTTTCCTGGCTTTAGAGTTTGGAATAACGAGAGACTGCAACCGTAGAAAAAACAATTTCGGATGCGCAAGCGATGTTCACCCTCTCCCCGGGGGAGAGGGTCGGGGTGAGGGCGAGCGTTACTCTTCCAACTTTTTGATATCGAAAAGTCCCATTTAAAATACCAGACCATATATGAAGAAAAAATTATTTGCTGCACTCGCGTTGAGCACCGTTTGTTTGCTCCAAACTTTTCCTGCCGCCGCCGCGCCGGAGCTTCAACCGCATCCGACGGATCTGCCGCTGGTTCGCGCGAACGATGCCGGCAATCCGGTTCCTCGTTTTCGACGGGAAGTGAATCCGCCCGGTTTGACGTTGCTTGATGACCGCACAAGCGAAGTGGGATTCAAGTCGCTTTTCAATGGCACGGACCTCACCGGTTGGGACGGCGCGAAGGAATTGTGGTCGGTGAAGGACGGCGCAATCACCGGGCAGACCACAAAGGAAAATCCGGCGAAGGAAAATACGTTCCTGATCTGGACGAACGGCGATGTGGGCGATTTCGAGTTGCGTTGCGAGTTCAAGCTGGTGCCGGGCGATTCGCAGGGTTTTGCCAATTCCGGCGTGCAATATCGCAGCAAGATCGTCAAGCCAAGTTATTGGGTCGTGGCGGGTTATCAGGCGGACATGGAAGCCGGGCACAGTTACACCGGACAAATTTATGAAGAAAAAGGCCGCGGCTTTCTCTGTTTGCCGGGGCAAAAAGTGGTCATCAGCCCGGAAGGCAAGAGCGAGGTTGTCGGCAAGTCCGCAAGCCCGCAACAAGTCGAGTCCGCGGTGAAGCATGGTGATTGGAATGAATACGTCATCATCGCAAGGGGCAATCACATCCAGCAATGGGTGAATGGCGTGCAGAGCGCTGATTTGACTGATGAAGATGAAACGAAGGCGGCAAAGACGGGTGTTCTGGCGCTGCAACTTCATCACGGTCCGCCGATGATGGTGCAGTTCAAAAATATCCGGTTGATGACGCTGAAATAAAATAATGTCCGAAATTTTCCAGAGCGTTCACAAATTCCATCGCGCTTTTGAAGGTAGGGAACATCGCGCTGCCCCGCATGCGGGATCCGCGGACGCGCAGGCGCGCCGTCCCGACCAATTCAGAAATGCAGTCGCAGTTCGAAAAAGAATCATTTGCTTTTTGATCAATTATTTTTATGAAACTATTCAAAACCATCGCATCGGTTGCCGCCATCGTTTTGCTGGCTGCGACTGCATTTTCCGCTGACCAAAAGAAAATCGTGCTCGTTGCCGGGAAGCCGAGCCACGGCCCGGGCGCTCATGAATTCAGGGCTGGTTGCCTGCTGCTCCAAAAATGTCTCAACGAAGTTCCCGGCTACAACGCGGTCGTTTATTCCAACGGCTGGCCGAAGGACGTGAATGCGTTCGACGGCGCGGACGCCATTGTGCTTTACATGGACGGCGCGGAAGGCCATCCGGCGATCCAGGACGATCATTTGCAGCAATTGGACGCGGCGATGAAACGCGGCGTTGGGCTGGGCTGCATTCATTTTGCGGTCGAGGTGCCCAAGGACCATGGCGGTCAGGAATTTTTGAAATGGATCGGCGGATATTTTGAAACCTATTGGTCGTTGAACCCGACATGGGTTGCGGATTTCAAGGAGATTCCCGAGCATCCTTGCACGCGCGGCGTGAAACCGTTCGAGATCAAGGACGAGTGGTATTATCACATGCGTTTTCAACCGGACCATGTCACGCCGTTGCTGAGCGCGATTCCGCCCGAGACAGCCATGAAGGGCACTGACACGGCGCACAGCGGCGACCCGGAGGAGTTGCAAAAGCACAAGGGCGAACCGCAGGTGCTCGCGTGGGCTTATGACCGGCCCGATGGCGGGCGGGGATTTGGTTTCACCGGCGCGCATTACCACACGAACTGGGGCAATGATAATTTTCGCAAGCTCGTGCTCAATTCGATTGTGTGGATCGCCAAGGGCGACGTGCCGGCGGATGGGATTCAATCAACCGTGACGCTGGAAGAGTTGGAGAAGAACCTGGATCCCAAAGGGCAGCGGAAGAAAAAACCTGTCGCCGCCGTGCAACCCTAAAGGCGAAGCAACGCGGCCATTTCGGTGCATGGGAGCTAAAAAACCACCAGCGGCTTTCTACGTGCTCGCTGGTTCGTTGTTTGCGTCGTTTTCCTGCGCGGGGTTCATTGCCGCTTTTTTGCTCACAAAATTGCTCCCCTATGTGGCTTTTGGACCAGAGGCGGTCCATGGAGAAAAAATCCGGATTGTAAAGAATGTTCGCGGCCTCATTGAATTTTCCAACGGGGTCCAATGGAAAGGAATCAAGCTGCTGCCAGTGGACTTGGTCTATGGCATGGTGGTTGGTCTTCTTGGTCTCGCCCTAATGTTAACCCTCTTAAAAGTGGCAGTGCTGGTTCTTCGCAAATACAAGCCAAGTGTCGCAAATGACCTCCAGACTTGGTTGAGCAATGTCGCAGAATCGTTATCGGCGGTCATCAGATCGCGATGAAAACTGTTGGCCGCAAGTTATTTACGCGCTGCGGCTCAAACTGGTTAACTCCGGTCAAAACCGTGACGGGGCGAGCAACGGAATCTGTTGCCGACCATTGCGCCGATAAATTTTAAAGTGAGAATCGGTGGTCAGCACCCGGGAGCGTGGCTGCAATTCAGTCATTCGCACCAGGCAGGCGTCCGCGAAATCCATCGGAAGATTGCGATAGGTCCGCTGCAACGCCAGCAACCGCCCGATTTCCGTTCCGGCGGAAAAGTCGAGCTTGAGAATGCCCTGCTGCACCCACTCCAGAACCGCGAGAGGATTGCCACCGCGGTCCTCCAGCAAGAACTGGCATTCTGACAAAACCGCCTCGCAGGTGAACAGAGGCGCTTCAAGGCTGGCAAAAACCTCCAACGCCCACCCATGGTGCTCGTCCGCCGCGTTCAACACCGCGACCAATGGCCCGGTATCAACGAGGATTTTTTCCGGAACGATCGGCATGCGCTTTGACCGCCTTCACCAGATGACGCCGGTTTGTGGAAAGATCGGCCGGGCCGCGAAAGGACCCTGCCGCTTTGCCCATCAATTCAAGGCAGGTCGGACGGGCCTTCTTCCGATTTCGGCGCAGGGAACGTTCCAGGCAATCACGAATGACCTCGGACTTGCCGACCCTTCGCGACCGAGCTTCCTCGGTCAACGCGCGGAGCAGTGAATCGGGCAATTTCAATGAAATCGTCGTCATGCACCAATGGTATTACCTGATCCTGCAATCGGCAATACGATTTTGTATGAAAAATTGAAGCCGTTACTTCCTCCGTGTTCAATCTGTGTTTCATATGTGGTCAGGTTGATAAAACCCTAGCAAATGCGGGGTTTCTTGACAAGATGAACAGGCCACTGTCAGCGGAAATGTCAGCAATCGGGTGCAGGCAAACACAATTTGCCAAAACCCTGACGAACTCCGCTGAAACTTGCCACTGCGCGCGTTCAAAAACGCCGTCAGTCACAACTGGTTTTCCGATTCGGAAAAACCAGTATGAAAACTAAATACACGATGTTCCGGCGCGGAGGAGTGTTCTACATCCAAGACAGCAGCACCGGCAAACAGACCAGCCTCAGAACCAAAGACGAAACCGAAGCCAGGAGCTTGCTGAACGCCCGCAACGAGGCGCAACGGCAGCCGGTTTTGAACCTTTACCTTGCCCGCGCCTATCTCACGGCCAGCGACCCGGCCTTTGTAGAGCGGACATGGCAAGCTTAATTTATGAAATGGTGAATTGCCTCGTTGGCGTTATCCTGAAATGAAGTATTTTTCAAAGCAGTAAAAAAAGTGCTCTGGTCAACCATGTCCCCTGACAACTTACCTTGTTTGCTGGCATAAAAAACGCCGCTTTTATACCGCTCATCCGAAATGCCATCTACAAAGCGTTTTGCGCCTACTTCCAGCTTGTGAACCATTTCGCCCATTAATGGAAATACAATAGGCATCATCACATAATTCAGCATAATCCGCATTGGTAGGGGAAGTGCCTTCGGTGCCTGAGTGCCTTTTGTGTTGCCTGGACTCACAACAACAAACTTGAGGTTGGGATATTTTCTCGCCATCGATAACGTCCACATAGTTTCTGCGTATTTGACATACGCATATGCTTGCAACGCATTAAACTTTTTGCCGAAATATGATCCATCAAGAACAGCAGCAAACTCATCTACGGAAGAAGTCCTCATTGAAACTGGCTTTACTCCGAGCATCTTTACACCCGGCACAGCTTCCGCGCTGACTGACAGGACTGTTTTCCTTAGTTTGTCCCGTTTAATTAATTCCTCCACTAGAATTACATTGCCTAAAATGTTCGTGGCAGCCAATTGATTCATACCGGAAGGCGTCAATGTCGCAGCCGTTTTTCCGATTACTCCACCTGCATTTAAAACTACTGCATCAACAGGTTCCTTGATTTTCTCCACTGCTTTTCTTACAGAATTTGCATCCGTAACATCCCCAATAATAATTTCAAAAATCTTTTTTCCTGTTTTCTCCTTAAGGTCTTTTTTTGCTGCCTCTGCTCTCGCTTGATTTCTGCAAAAGAGGATTACCTTTTTTGTTTCCGTTCTTAATGCTAACTGTCGGGCAGTCTCTTTCCCAAGCCCAGCATTTGCGCCTGTTATTAAGATACTTTCGTTCATTGTTTCTGTCCTTTTTATAGTTGAGACCATCCTCCATCCACCGGGATCTCGGCGCCGGTCGTGAAGGTCGCATCAAACGCGAGGAAGAGAACGGCCTTGGCGATTTCCTCCGATGTTCCAAAGCGCTTCATCGGGGTCATAGCGGTCATCTTTTCCCTTAGCTGGGCGGCCGCGTCTTTATCTGAAAACATTTTGCCGATGATCGGTGTGTCGATGGGGCCGGGCGACACCGCGTTAACGCGAATCTCACGAGGAAGCAGCTCAGTGGCGAGAATACGAGCGAAGGATCGCAGCGCGGCCTTGGCTCCTGAGTATGCGGCGTTGCCGGGCATTCCCTTGACGTTGGCGATAGAAGTTGTGAACACGATAGCACCGCCCCGGTTAATCAGCGGCGCGAGCTTCTGCACCGCGAAAATAGGTCCCTTAGCGTTCAGGTTGAACATCTCGTCGTATACAGCCTCTGTGATACTTTCGACAGGCGCTTTGGTGCTGAACCCGGCATTGACGAAGAGCAGGTCGAAGGTGCCGAACTCGGC
>DASRBR010000616.1:0-4146 GCA_035653495.1 Verrucomicrobiia bacterium | reverse complement strand
ATGCGCTGATACAACTTGCGTTGCGCTTTTCCCATCGCGCCGTCCGGGCCCATGAACTCGTTTACGCGAACGAGAAATTCACAAGTGTCCTCGGGGCGAATGCCGATGTCTCCCTTTTGTCCTTTGATTTGCCACGTTGCTCGACACTTCACGCTCGCGAAACCGCTGGACATTTTCGGCGGGTCAATGCTGATCTCGCATGTCCCTTGCGTCAGTTCCCGCACTTTGCGTTCAAATCCATTTTTGCAACCGTAGAACCGGGAAGCGATAATATTAAACTCGTTGCCGACAGCATGGAACCCGCGCAGACGCGATTCAATGAACACCTCCCGAACGACATCGAGCGAATACGGGACGTTCGGTCTTCCCTGCCGGTCCACCTGCTTTGGATCTTTATCAGTGCGAAACCCAAGGTCCGTGTTCATCAGCGCCATGATTGGGGCCATGATTTCCGGCGTGAGAAGTGCCCGCATGTCAACGACAGCCTGGGCAACCACCAACTCTTTTTCAAAATCCCCGGCGTCCTCGAACTGCTGTAACGCGCTGGAAGAAATTTCGTCAATCTTTCTGGCGACTTCCGCCATGCTCTTTCGCTTTTCAATTACATTGCTCATGATTTTGTCTCAGGTATTGGTTTATGGTTGATTGTCGTTTTTGAAATTGTCCTGCACGTCTCGCCCCATCGTTATCGCCGCGTAAATCAGCACCGCCGCCGCGCCGGAAATTGCGCCAGCGATGTAAATGCCGATGAACGCAAGAAACATCATGGCTTTGCCTCCTGTCGAATCCCGTAGCTCGCCGCGATCAAGTCCATCGGAATCCCGGCGTCCCGCGCCATCTTCGCCAAAATCGTTCTCGGATGAAACCGCACCACTTTGGGGCCTGGTCGGAATGCCGGTATTTTGGGACGCGGCTCACGCGATTTTTCCTGCAAATCACGCGGCTTCATCTGCAACCACCCCGCGCATTGCTCCAAGGTGAGCATCGAATCCAGATTGGGCGTCGTTCCGTTCATGGCTTCACGAAAAGCTTCGAACGAAGCAAATCCTCGATGATTCGAGTTTGAGTTTTGTGGGTGCGTCTGGACTCCGCCTTGAGCCCGTTGATGATGTTCTTGGGGAACCTGAAGTTGACCAGCACCCTTCGGTCCTTGTTATCTTTTTTGCTTGCCATGCTTGCTATGTAAATACTGTCTTTACAGTATGGCAACAAAAATCTTCATTTATTTTCTTTACTGTAAAGACAAACCGTGTTATATAGCCGTGTTTTATTGGACAATCAGCATGAAAATTCCTGTCAATTACCGCATTCAAAAAGACCTTGTTGAACGCCTGAAACAGGTTGCCAACGACATAGGGGTCACACAAAACGAGATAGTTGAATCACTCCTTGCCGAGCATCTCGACGAGAAAGCCGCCGAGCTTGCCGCAAAGCGATTTGCAGCCCTATCCCGTTTGAAAAAGCCAAAGAAAGGCACTCGTCCATGAGTTCATCCGGCGTCATCCCCCTCTGCTCTGCGGCTTTTTCCAGCTTTCCGACCAGTCTTCTTGGCAATTGTAACCTTAGTTTCGCTTTCATTCGACATGTGTATCACGGTGGGTTGGACACAGGATGTCCAACCCGATTTATTTTTGCGGAGCGTTTCGAAGAGAAAAGGCGCGACCAGCGCACCCCGCCCGCAGGGATTCGAGGCCCCAAAAGCAGAGTGCTGCCAGCCGCACCCGATGGGGCGCGTTACTGGGAGCGGGCTGCTTTTCACCAAATCTCGAATTTTGCGGGCGGCCCGAACGAAACGCTAAATTTTGTAAAGACAATATATGAACTGGAATTTCAGTCCACTTCAAAAATTCCTACATCGCAAAAAACATGTCGCTCTTGAGGCGTGACCCAATCCGTGGCCTTCGATGTCCCTATTGTGGCAGCACGACATATAGCGGGCCCAAGAAGAAATTCACCACCGGGGGCGTCATTTTTCTGGTCGCCGGACTCATCCTCACGCCCATCTGCATCGGCCTGCTCTTTTTGCTCATTGCATTCAACATGCGCGAGACAAAATACAAATGCGGAAACTGCAAGAAGCTTTACTGAATGACCGCCAACAAAACGCCAACATCAAAACCAACTTCAAAAACCCTCAGAAAATGCGCTCCTATTATCACATTCGCAATGAGAAGGTCAGGGGTTCGACTCCCCTCGGCTCCACCATTCCTATTTTCGGCTTGCAACCCTCCTGTTCTCTAATGGTCCTGTTTAGAACCGGGGACTGGCTGGAAAGTTCCGCTGGAGAAAAACCCTTTACATGCCTTCGCCTTCCCGATAAAGGCAATTGTATCCACTACGCTTACTGAAAGAGCCAATTCTATGTTAAATGCGCCTGATTGCCCGTCTCGAAGATTCTGGATAAAAACCTTCGCTGCAGTTGTTGCGCTTTTTAGCATTGTGACTTTCTGTTCTCCCCATGCCCATGCCGCGACTAAACCTAACTTCATCTTTATCCTCGCCGACGATTTGGGTTATGGCGACATCGGGCCGTTTGGTTCGACCGAGAACCGCACACCAAACCTGGATCGCATGGCACGCGAAGGAATGAAGCTCACCAGCTTCTATGCGGCCCCGGTATGCACACCCTCCCGCGCCCAAATCCTGACCGGCTGCTATGCCAAGCGCGTTTCGTTGCCGCGGGTCCTTGGGCCCGTCGCACCCATTGGCTTAAGTTCCAACGAGCATTGCATTGCCGAACTGCTGAAGCAGCAGGGTTACGCCACAATCGCCATCGGCAAATGGCATGTGGGCGACCAACCTGAATTTCTGCCGACCCGGCACGGGTTCGACAGTTATTTCGGGCTGCCCTACTCCAATGACATGGGCGGGCCGACCAACCGGGTGAAGGCTCGAAGGGAAACTCATCCGCCGTTGCCGCTGGTGCAGAACGGACAGGTGATCGAAACGGTCACTCCGGAAGGACAAAACAGGCTGACCGAGCGCTACACTGATCTGGCGGTAAAATTCATCCGGGAGCATCAGGCGTCTCCATTTTTCCTCTACCTTCCCCACACCGCCGTCCACAAGCCGCTCCATCCCGGAGACCGTTTCCGTGGCAAGTCGCCTTACGGTATCTACCATGATTGGGTCGAAGAAGTGGACTGGAGTGTAGGCCAGGTGTTGGACACCGTTCGTGAACTCGGTCTATCGGACCGCACCTTGGTAGTCTTTAGCAGCGACAACGGCCCATGGATGCGGCAGACCACAAATGACGGAAATGCAGGGCCGTTGCGGGGTGCGAAAGGAAGCACCTACGAGGGCGGCGTCCGCGAACCGACATTGGCGTGGTGGCCCGGCCATGTGCGTCCGGGCAGCGTGTCGGATGCCATCACCGCCAATTTCGATCTACTGCCCACCTTCATTCACCTGGCGGGCGGCACGGTGCCTTCGGATCATCCCATTGATGGGCGCGACATCTCCGCGCTCTTGCTGGGACGCGGTCACGTTTCGCCTCACGAGATGCATTACTATTTTGTAGCCAATACGCTGGAGGCGGTCCGCTCGGGACCTTGGAAGTTGGCCATTGCACCGCAAAATGAATGCATGGTGGGCGTGCCGGAACCGAAGCGGGGCGAAAGCTTCACCCCTGCACTCTACAATCTCCAAGATGACATCGGCGAACGAACGAACGTCGCCGACTCTCATCCCGAAATCGTCAAGCGTCTGCAGGAACTGGTCGCCAAAGTGGATGCCGACCTGGGCACAAACGAGTTGGGACCCGGAGTGCGCCCAGCCGGGCGCGTCGCCAAGCCAATCGGGTTATGGCTGCCAGGACAAGCGCCTTCAGAGGACGAATTGGCCGCTCATTACGATTTGGCGCGGCTCGATCAATTGCATATTGGAGACACTCTCTCGTCCGACGAAGCCCCGCAAATTGCCGGCAAAGCATTGACCATCTCAGCCAAAGTCGCGCCAGAATCACAGTCCGGCGTGATTGTTGCGCAAGGCGGCAGCGCGAGCGGATATGCGTTGCATCTGCGCAACGGACAGCTTGTCTTTACCGTGCGTGAACATGGCCGGATTGTCTCCATCAGCACGACGGAACTCGCCAATGGTCCATTCCAATTCGAGGCACGCCTGACGCGGGATGGCACCATGAAACTG
>DASRBR010000615.1:0-6497 GCA_035653495.1 Verrucomicrobiia bacterium | reverse complement strand
CATGATTTGCGCGACGTGAAACCCGACCGCACGCTCCAATCGCTTTATCTCGACCCATTGCGCAAACGCATCAAGCAAAATGGCGGGCGCGTTTATCGCAATGGGCCGGAATGCACGTTGCTGATCGATTTCAAGGCCACCAACCAGGTGAACAGCCTGGCGATGTACGACAAACTCCGCGACGTGCTGGAACAATACAAAGACATCCTCAGCGTTTTTCGAAACGGCAAAAAAGAAACCAACGCCGTCGTGTGCATTCTTACCGGGAATTATCCGCGCGCGGCCCTCGCGGCCAATCCGGTCCGTTACGCGGCGGGTGACGGCAAGCTCGCCGATTTGGAAAGCGATCCGCCGGCGGATTTGGTGCCGTGGATCAGCGAGAACTGGCAGACCATTTTCAAATGGCGGGCCAAAGGGCCGATGCCGGACGATGAATTGGCGCGCCTCCAGCAGATCCTGCGCAAGGCGCATCAACAAGGCCGGCGCGTGCGTTTTTGGAACTCGCCGGATCGTCCGGATTTTTGGAAGGCGATGCTCGAACAGGGCGTGGACTTGATCAACACGGATGATTTGAAGGGCTTTGCTGCGTTTTACAATGGGCAATAATGTTCTCGCTGCGAATGTGAACATTCCCTCGCGATTGCAGCCAAAGATGATTGTTATTTGGCTGCGCAAGACTCGAATCACTTCCTGTTATTTTCCTAATTAACGCTCGCGAAATCAAAGAAACGGTCTTGCTTTTTTTTTCAAAGTTGCTATTGGTAGTCGCGGCATAAGTCCAAAACCGATGTAAGGTCGTTGGTTGCTTGCGGAAATATTCGTTCTCTTTTTCGCAGTATTTTTGTCGTTTCAATCGTTCGACCATGTGCTCTTGATTCAGAAACGGAGGGATGAATTGCCGTTTAATCGAAACCCAAACCCCATCACCATGAAACGAAACATCTTCCTCGGTTGCACCCTCCTAATTTGCGCTTTGACCTGCGCGGTTCCGAATGCCCTGGCCGGAGCCATCCGCAATTTGTCCGGCTTTACCAACAATGTTTTCCAGGGGAACGACGACGGCACTTTCCCCGGCACTGATTCATCCGGCGGCGTGCCGCAGCCCATCGGATTCAGCATCAACTTTTACGGAAAGACTTACACCCAGCTCTACGTCAATAACAACGGCAATGTCACCTTTGATTCGCCGCTCGGGGAATACACGCCGTTCGGCCTGGTGGGCGTGAGCACCGAAATCATCGCGCCTTTTTTTGCCGACGTGGACACCCGAGTCGGAAACCTCACTACTTTCGGCAACGACGTGGTGGATGGCCATCAGGCGTTTGGTGTCGATTGGATTGGCGTCGGTTACTTTGACCAGAAGACCGACAAGCTGAACAGTTTTCAGCTCATCCTCATTGATCGCTCAGACCGCAATCCCGGCGATTTCGACATTGAATTCAACTATGACCAGGTTCAATGGGAAACTGGCGACGCCAGTGGCGGCCAGGACGGTCTTGGAGGTGATTCGGCAGTCGCGGGATTTTCCAATGGAAGCGGCGATCCCGGCACCTCCATGCAATTGAGCGGTTCCGCGACTCCCGGCTCGTTCCTGGATATCAACCCCGGCGGACTCATTCACAATTCACTCAACACCAATGTGCTGGGGCGTTATGTGATTCCCATCGTCAACCTCACCAACACCGTCCTTAACGTGCAACGTTTCAGCCAGGGCGATTCGCGTTGGGCAAACAACACTTACGCAAAATCCAGTTTCACCATTCAGCAAAAGGGATGCGCGCTTACATCGCTGGCGATGGCGCTCAAATACGCGGGCATCTCCACCGATCCCGGCGCCCTCAATACTTTGATGAACGCGAACGGCGATTATTCGGGAAACAGCGTTGATTGGGACCCAGCCACTCGTGATGCTTCGGGTGATACCCTCGAATTCCATGCGTTCCGCACCAGCGACACCCAGTTCCTAAGCCTAATGCTTTCTGAAGGCCACCCGGTCATTGTCGGTGTGAATTTGAACGATGAGGACGCGCCCGGCCACTTTGTGCTCGTTATCGGAGAGCAGAACGGCAAATTCGTGATTGATGACCCCGGCCATGCCAATGCGACCACGCTCGATTATTACAACAACGATTTTGAAACCCGCGGATACGTCGGCGATCCGGCCGGCAACATCAGCGGATTGGATTTCATTGTCGGGACGGCCGCGGATATTCTCGTCGTGGGACCGTTGGGGCAACAGACCGGACACGACCCTTCTTCGGGCAACATTCTTCAGGAAATCCCCCAGTCCGTTCATTTTTCCGATTGCATCGAGGACAATGATCTGACCGGCGCGCCCGGCTCGGAAACGGCGCACATCGTCCAACTTTACCAGCCCGCACAGGGCCAGTATCAATTCTATTTGTGCGGGTCGAATTCGGGAAGTTACGACCTCACAGTTCGCTCGTACGCGATGAACGGGACCCGCGAAACTCCTCTCGACCTGAAAGGCACAAAAGCGTTGAATGTCCTCTCGCCTGGCCAGATCAACCTTGGCCCGTCGGCTGTGGCCGCGCAAACCTTCACAAATCTCTATCCATGGACCGTCTCGCCCACCAACGGCGGTGCGCCTCTCAGCGTTCAATTCACCGCCCCGAGCGCGGACAATAACGGGAACACCATCACGAACTGGTTTTGGACTTTTGGCGACGGCTCAATCAGCACCGAGCAGAGTCCTGCGCATACTTATGACTTCGGCGGGTTCTTTTATCCGACTGTCACGGTTGTCAACGCTCTCGGGCAAACAATCGTCAGCCTGGGACAGACCGTTTTGATTCCCACCATCGATTTCACCGCCACTCCCAATGTTGGCGCTCCTCCATTGACAGTCCAGTTTAACACTTCGAACGTGGACAGCACCGGCAGCGCGATTGTCAGTTGGAGCTGGGATTTTGGCGATGGTTCGACCGACACTTCCCAGAATCCTCAGCATACCTATTCAGGCGACGGCGATTATCTGGTGCGTCTCACTGCCCTGAATGCACAGGGATTCAACGTGTCCGCCTCCGGCCCCTCCATAGCAGTGTTCGAGAGCACTGGGGTGATAACGAATGGCGGATTTGAAACAGGCAACCTGTTTGGCTGGACGTGTTCCGACCCGAACGAAATTGTCGTGGATCCAAGTTTCGCCCAGTCCGGCAATTACGGTGTGAATGCCTTTCCGTTTGGTACCCTCGGCTTCCTCTCGCAAAACATACCCACCACGCCGGGAGCGAAATATTTGTTCTCGTTCTGGCTGGACTCGGACGGCGACACTCCCAATGAGTTTACGGCTTCCTGGAATGGAACCAACCTGGTTGATTGGGTGGATTCGCCGACCATGAACTTCACCAATTTCCAATTCACCGTCACCGCAACCCGCAGCCACACGCCCATTTCCTTCGGGTTTCGAGATGATGGCTTCGACATGGGTTTGGGTTTCGACAGTGTTAGCGTGGTGCCTCTTTCACTCCCTTCACCGACCCTCGGAATCAGCGTTTCTGGCGGGAAGGTGGTCCTGGCATGGCCCACTAGCGCGACCGGGTTTACCCTGCAATCCTCCCCAAATCTGGGTTCGGCGGCGGTGTGGACGCCGGTCAGCACGCCGCCAGTTGTTGTGAACGGGCAGAACGTCGTGTCCAATTCGATTTCTGGAAACCGGATGTTCTTCCGATTAAGCAACCAGTAAGAAAATACCCAAATACCCAAGCACTGGGAGATTTTGCGCTTGGGATTTCTTTGGGTACTTGGGTGTGTCGTCATTGGGTATTTATCTAAGGGTATTTAAAACGGGTATTTAAAACGTTTGCCAAAAACGCCCGGTTTCACTACGTTTTAATCATGGCAATTAGCCAGGACACAACGACCACTCTGTAGCGTTCACGCGAAAACGTGAACGCCAACGCCTCGATTTCACTTTCGGGGCGTTTTTGTTTGGTGATAAAACCGCAAAAACCAAATTTAACCGTAGATAAACGCAGAACGATGATTGGAGTGATGGAGTGATGGAATATTGGAATGCCTGAAAAGCGCGAAATTCTCCATCCATTACTCCACTACTCCAACACTCCATTTTTGATCTTTTATGCCCGAACCTGAAAAACAACCTGCTGAACGCAAGTCCCTCGACGAGCGCAACAAGATGACCGAGCTGGAGCGCATCCGGCATTCCGCCGCGCATGTGATGGCCACGGCCATCCTGCGGCTTTGGCCCGAGGCGCAATTCGCCGCCGGCCCGCCGGTTGAGAACGGTTTTTATTACGATGTCGAGTTGAGCCATCGCATCTCGCCGGAGGATTTCGAGAAGATCGAGGCCGAGATGAAGAAGGAGATCAAGGCGAACCATCCGTTCGAAAAAATCGTCGTCGAGCGCGCACAGGCCATCAAGGACGCCGAGAGCGGGCGTTTGGGCGGCTTGGCCGAACGGCCCGGCAACCCGAGCAAGTTTAAGCTCGGCAATCTTGCGGACATCCCCGAAGGCGAGCCGATCTCGTATTATCGCAACGGCGATTTCCTGGACCTTTGCGCCGGGCCGCACGTGATGCGCACCGGGAACATCGGCGCATTCAAGCTCACCAGCGTCGCCAGCGCCTATTACAAGGGCGACGAAAAGAACCCACAGCTTCAACGCATTTACGGCACCGCGTTCAAGAACAAGACCGAGATGGAGGCCTACTTCAAGATGCTGGAAGAGGCCAAGCGCCGCGACCATCGCAAGATCGGGCACGAGATGGGTTTGTTCGCGATGGACCCGGATTACACCGGGCCGGGATTGCCGCTTTGGCTGCCCAAAGGCGGAGCGATCATCGAGGAATTGGAAAAGCTGGCAAAGGAAACTGAATTCGCGGCGGGATATGTACGCGTTAAGACTCCGCATTTGGCACGGGAGAAGATGTACAAGACCAGCGGGCATTTGCCGTATTATGCAGAGAGCATGTTTCCGCCGATGGAGTTGAGAGAACACGATGAAAAGGGGAGCGCACGCGTCTCGCGTGCTGTTTCCGGCGTCTCGCCGGAAACCTCAAGCGGAGCAAAATATTCCAGACGCGCTCTGCCTCATTTCGAGCGTCCTTGGGCCAAATATTTTGTGACTTTTTCGACCGAAGGCCGCAAGGCGCTTTCTCCCAAAGCGCGTGACATTGTTTTGAAAAGTTTGCTCTTCACGCACGAACAGCGCCGTTACGAGCTTTATGCGGCCTGTGTGATGCCTGATCATGTTCATTTATTATTCGAACCCCAGATTAAAGAACAGGACAAGGAAGGCAAACCGGTTTTCTGGCCGCTTTCAGATATTCTGCATTCAATCAAATCGTTTACTGCGCACGAGATCAACGCCGCTGAACACACAAAAGGCAACCCGATTTGGGAAAAAGAATCTTTCGATCGGATCATTCGCGGGGAATCTGACATGGAAGAAAAATTCCATTACATCTGCAGAAATCCATGGGATTCAGGTCTGGCAAAGCAAGATGAGAATTATCCCTGGCTTTGGACGCCTAACACTCCTCGGCGAGACGCCGAGGAGAACACGCGAGACGCGTGTGCTCCCCAAACACTGACCGAATCTCAGCCTGCGGAACATTCAAATGTCGACCGCTACTACCTCAAAGCGATGAACTGCCCGCATCACCACCGCATTTTTGCGGCGGAGCCGCGGAGTTATCGCGATTTGCCGTTGCGATTGGCGGAATACGGGACTTGTTATCGTTACGAGCAGTCGGGCGAATTGTTCGGCCTCATGCGCGTGCGTTCGCTCAACATGAACGACGCGCACATCTATTGCACGCCGGAACAGTTCGCGTCCGAGTTCAATGCGGTGAACGAGATGTACCTGAAATATTTCAAGATTTTCGGCATCGAAAAATATGTGATGCGTTTCAGCACGCACGGCAAGGAAGGTCTCGGCAAGAAATACGTCAACGAACCGGAGCTTTGGAAACAAACCGAGGACATGGTGCGCCAGGTGTTGATCGATTCGAAGATCAATTATATCGAGGTGCCGAACGAAGCGGCGTTTTACGGGCCGAAGATTGACGTGCAAGTCTGGAGCGTGATTGGCCGGGAATTCACGCTGGCCACCAATCAGGTGGATTTCGCCGTGCCCAAACGCTTTGGGCTGGTCTATCGCGACCGGGACAATTCGGAAAAGACGCCGCTGTGCATTCACCGCGCGCCGCTGGGCACCCACGAGCGGTTCCTCGGCTTTCTCATCGAACATTACGCCGGCAATTTCCCGCTCTGGCTGGCGCCGGAACAGGTGCGCGTGCTGACCCTCGGCACCGACGAACCGCTGGTGGACTACGCCAAACAAATCGTCGCCGAACTGCGCGCCCATTTTGTCCGCGCCGAAGCGGATTTTTCATCCAACAAAATCAACGGGAAAATTCAGGACGCGGAGACGGCCAAGGTGCACACCATGCTCGTCGTCGGCCCGCGCGACCGGGACAATTCGGAAAAGACGCCGCTGTGCATTCACCGCG
>DASRBR010000614.1:0-4955 GCA_035653495.1 Verrucomicrobiia bacterium | reverse complement strand
ATGGTTATCTTTGGGTCGGGACTGAGTCCGGCTTGTTTCGTTTTGACGGAATTCATTTCACGCAAATCCGTCCTTCGAAGGAGCCAAAAAACACCGCCATTTCCATCACTTCACTTTGCGAAGATGATTCTGCGCGTTTGTGGATCGGCACGGAAAAAAGTGGCGTTTATTGCTGGCAAAATGGGCAGGCGACCCATTTTGGGACCAACGAAGGATTGCTCGACCAAAAAATCACCAGCCTTGCGCTGGACAGCAACGGCGGAATTTGGATCGGCACGGGTCGCGGGGTCAATTGGTATGATGGCCATCATTTTTCATCTTTGACGACCGCGGACGGTCTGCAAAGCAACTCGATCTTGAACGTGGCTGCGGCGCGTTCAGGCAGGGTTTGGATCACGACTGCCGGGGGCACGTGCAAGTTTGTGAACGGAAAACTGGAGCAGTTTCACTTTCCGGCCGGCGACCAGGAGCGCAACCAGGAATTCCTCCAGGTCTATGAGGACCGGCAGGGCAATCTTTGGGCGTTCTGCAGCACCTATCTTATCAATCTCGCCGACCAACGGCGCATCAACCATTTCCCTGGCGAAAGGTCGGCGGCGACGCGGATCTGGAATTTGTGCGAAGGGCGCGGCGGGAAATTGTGGATCGGCGCAAGCGGCCGCGGCGTTTTTTGCTTCGATGGCCACAAGTTTCAACCGGTCACGCTCAACGAAGGCCGCTGGCCAAACGACGTCCGCACCATCTACGAGGACCGCGAAGGAGATTTGTGGCTGGGAATTTCCGGCGTGGGCTTGGTGCAACTTCGCCCGCAAGCATTCACAGTCATTACCGAGAACCGCGGCCTTCCCTTGGGAGCTGCAACGTGCGTGATAAATGACGAAAATGGCCAGCTTTTTGTCGGCATGGAATCGGGCGGCATTTATGAAAGCAAGTCGGACCATTTCGAGCCGCTCGCCATGTCGGACCCGTTTTTGCAACAGGAACTGACCGCGTCACTTTGCGCGACTCCCGATGGCACGATTTGGGCCGGCACATCGGGCACCGGGCTTTATCGGCTCAAAGGTGGAAGGACATCGGTTTACAGCACCGCGAATGGTTTGAAGGACGATTCGATCACCAGCTTGTCCACGAGCAGCGACGGCTCGGTATGGGTCGGAACGCGTGTTGGCGCAATCCAGCGCATCGCCGACGGCCACATCGATCGCTGCGATTTGCCGGACGCGCAGTCAGAGGTGTCCATCACCGCCATGGCATTGGCGCCTGATGGAGGGCTTTGGTTGGGCACGAGCGGCGGCAAATTGTTTCACGCGCCGAAAGATTCGCAAAAGTTTTCTGCCATTGATTTGTCTAGACGGCTCGCGGGCAAGGCGATTTTGGGATTATGCGCCACCTCAAACGGCGGCGTGTGGGTCGGCACGGACGGAAGCGGATTGGGTTATGTCAATAAGGATCTTCGGTGCGCGTGGGATTTGCAGGAAGGTCTGCCCGATGATGTGGTTTGGGGCATGGTCGAAGATGACGAGGCCAATCTCTGGCTCGCGACGCCAAAGGGCATCTGCCGCATCAGCAGCGAGTCGATTTTCCATTCCCTCGCGCGCTCCGAGCCGTTGAAAGCCAAGCTCGTTTATGAGACCGGCGAAACCACGGCCAAGACGTTGCGGTTTGGCGGGCCGCGTGCAATCCGTTCGCCCGAAGGCCAGCTTTGGTTTGCGTTAAACAATGGATTGGTCGGAGTGGACATCCGCGGCCATGAAGTGGACAAATCGCCGCCGCAAATCCAAATCGAATCTGTGCTCGTGAATCATCGGCCGATCAATTTTGCGCCCGAAGCAACCGGCGCGCAATCGAGCGAGGTTATGCTGCCGAGCAACCCGCAATCGCTGGAATTCCGTTACGCGGGATTAAGTTTTGCCGCGCCGGAAAAGGTGCGGTTCCGGCACAAGCTGGATGGAATCGACGGCGGTTGGGTGCAGGACGGCACGGGACGACAAATCGGTTACGGGCCGCTGCCCAGCGGCCATTATGTTTTTCATGTGACGGCCTGCAACGCGGAAGGCATTTGGAATGACAAAGGCGCGAGTTTATCGTTCATCATTCCCACGCCCCTGTGGCGCGCGCCCTGGGCGTTGGGGACGGAAGGGTTGCTGTCGACATTTCTCGTCGTTGGGGCGGTGCGAATCGTTTCGCATCGGCGTTTGCGCTGGCGTTTGCAACATCTGGAACAACAACAGGCGATGGAACGCGAGCGCATTCGCATCGCCCAAAACATGCACGATGAAATCGGCTCGAAACTCACGAAGATTTCTTTCCTAAGCGAACGCGCCAAGACTGAGCTTCAAGGCGTCGGCAGGGCGGAGGGCAAGATTGATTCCATCGCCACGACTTCGCGCGAATTGCTCAAGGCGCTGGACGAAATTGTTTGGGCGGTGAATCCGAAAAACGACAGCCTCGAACATCTCGCCGCGTATTTCTGCCAGTATGCGCGGGAATATTTTCAGGACACGAACATCGAGTGCGACATCCGCATGCAAAGCAAGCTGCCTCTCGTCGAGATGACCGCCGAAGTGCGGCACAATCTTTTCCTCGCGTTGGAGGAATCGTTGAACAACATCCTCAAGCACGCCAGGGCTTCGCGGCTGAACATGGACATCACGACCGACGCGGATTGTTTGCGCATCGCGATTCGCGACGATGGTTGCGGCTTTGAGCAAAAGAGCGGCGTGGAAAGCAAGGCCATCGGCGGAAATGGTTTGCGCAACATCCGTCAGCGCCTTTCCGGCATGGGTGGAAGTTGCAAAGTCGAAAGCATCCCGGGCCGCGGCACTTGTATAAGCTTGAGCGTGCCCCTTGATTCAGCCAAAATTCGCAAGCGATGACCAAGCCCATCAAAATTGCGCTCGTGGACGATTCGCCAGATTTGCGCGAAAACATCCCCGGCTATCTCGAGCCTTTCCCCGAGTTCAAATGCGTGGCCACTTATGCGAGCGGCGAGGAAGCGCTGGCGGGCTTGCCGCACGTTGCGCCGGACATCGTCCTGATGGACATTAACCTCGGCGAACACGCGATGGATGGCATCGAATGTGTCCGAAAGTTGAAGAAAATCCTGCCCGACGTGCAGGTGGTGATGCTCACCGTGTTCGAGGATTCGGAAAAAATTTTTCGCACACTTGCCGCGGGCGCGAGCGGTTATCTGCTCAAACGGCAGAGGCCGGGCGAACTGGTTGCGGCCATCAAGGAAGTGGTTGCCGGCGGCGCGCCCATGTCCACGTCCATAGCCCGCATCGTGGTGAAATCTTTCCAAACGCCGCCATCGCATGACCCGAAGCCCGGCGAATTGTCGCATCGCGAGCAGGAGGTGTTGGAAGGATTGGTCCAAGGCCTCGCTTACAAACAGATCGCAGACCAGCTCAACGTCAGCATCCACACTGTGCGCAATTACATCCGGCGGATTTACGAAAAGCTTCACGTGCGTTCCAGCGCCGAAGCCGTCGCGAAATATCTCAAGCCATGAAGCATTGCGGCGGCACGTTGTTCGCGATCGTTTTCCTTGTTTGCTCTTCGCTGTGCCGTTGCGCCGTCGCTGAATGGTCGGCGGCGCGCGCGCCGTTGATGACCCGCTGGGCGGCTGAAGTGAATCCAACCAACGCGCTACCGGAATATCCGCGCCCGCAAATGGTGCGTTCCGATTGGCTGAACCTTGATGGACTTTGGGATTATGACATTCGGCCGATGGCTTCTCCGCAACCAACGAACTTTGACGGCCAAATCCTTGTTCCGTTTCCCGTCGAATCCGCATTGTCCGGCGTGATGAAGACCCTGGATGCCGACAGCACGCTCTGGTATCGGCGCGTAGTAAAAATCCCGCCGCAATGGCGCGGGCGCAAAATCCGCATGAACTTCGGCGCGGCGGATTGGCAATGCAGCTTGTTCGTCAATGGCCACGACGTCGGCGCGCATCGCGGCGGCTACGAAAGATTTTCCTTCGACATCACCGATTATTTGCATTGGACGAATGAGGAGGAAATTGTCGTTGCCGTGACCGACCCAACGGAAGGCGATCAACCGCGCGGCAAACAATCGCGCAAGCCGGAAGGCATCTTCTACACGCCAACCTCGGGCATCTGGCAAACCGTCTGGCTCGAACCCGTGCCAGACATGTGCATTGACGAAATCCGGCTCACGCCTGACCTCAACGAAAAAGGCCTCCGTTTACGTGTCGCTGTGGGCAATCCGGGTGACGATGTGCGCGTCGAGGCGGTTGCGTTGGATGATGGCAAACAGGTTGGCAGCGTGGAAGGGGAGCCCAACACGGAAATTTTTCTGCCACTCGCGCAGCCAAAATTATGGTCGCCGTCCGACCCATTTTTGTATGACTTGCGGGTCACGCTGAAGCGCGGCGACCACGAGACGGACCGCGTCACGAGTTATTTTGGGATGAGAAATGTCTCCTTGATGAAGGACAACAAGGGAATTCCGCGCATTGCTTTAAACGGGCAGCCATTTTTCGAATTAGGCACGCTCGACCAGGGCATGTGGCCGGACGGCATTTACACCGCGCCCACCGATGAAGCGTTGCGCTCCGATTTGGAGTTCCTGAAATCGGCCGGGTTCAACATGGCGCGCAAGCACGTCAAGATCGAGCCCGACCGATGGTATTATTGGTGCGACAAATTGGGCCTGCTCGTCTGGCAGGACATGCCCAGTGGAAACAATGCGACGCTCGACGGTCAGCGCGAGTTCGAATCCGAACTGCTCCACATGGTCAAGGACCTTTACAGCCATCCGTCCATCGTCGTGTGGGTTTTGTTCAACGAAGGTTGGGGAGAATACAACACCCGCCGGCTCACGCAACGGCTGAAGGCGCTGGATCCCGCGCGCCTCGTTGATGATGCCAGCGGTTGGGCCGATGCCCGCGTCGGCGATGTGGCCGACATGCATTCCTATCCTGGGCCCAG
>DASRBR010000613.1:0-4830 GCA_035653495.1 Verrucomicrobiia bacterium | reverse complement strand
TGAAAACGGGCGGATTGGCGCGCGTCCTCGTCCAGTTCCATGATGTAATAGCCGCCATCTTTCAATAATTGGATGCCTGCAAGCGATGGACAAAGTCGCACATGGAACGGCCGCCATTGGCGCGCCTGAGAAAGCGCGATGCTCATGCGTTTGAAAGTGTGACCGAGAAAATGGAGGCGCGGCATCCCGGCTAGAAACCGGCTCGTCCGGAAAATCAGATTCGTATGCAGATGGCCGATGATGGTCTGCTCAAACTGGCCGATTTTGCCGCGCACAATCTCCTCCTGCCACAAAAACGGCAACGCGGATGGGTCATGGCAAAAAAGAATGACGCGTTGCGAAGACTTCAGGCCTTTCACGGTTTCGCGAATGCGGGCAAGGTGTTCCTCGCGCAATTGCCGCCATTGGTCGCGTTCTTCGGGCAGCGCGTCGGCTTCAAACAGCGGCAACGCAACCAACGTTGAAGTCACGCCGAGCAGGACGCGGTTGCCGAGGTCCACACGCCAAAGCGGTTCAAGCCCGAGCACTTCGCGCGAGCGACGCCAGCTTTCCAAACGAATCCCGCCACGCCGCCCGACGAAACTCATCTTGCCCAATTCGTGGTCGCCAAAAGTGGCGCGGAAATTCGGCGCGAACTTCGCCTTCAATTTGCCGAGGCATTCCTGCGCGCTTTGCAACGCGGCGTCATCGGAGACGCCCACGAAATGGGTGTCGCAATTGTAATCGCCATTGGCGATCACCCAATCGGGCGAGCCGACGGAGCGAAGAAATTCGTCCAATTGCGCATTGTGACTGAGCGGATGACGCAGCCAAAGGAAATGGCGGTAAGCCCAATTGAGGAAGCGCGCGGGATTGGGCAGGTCGCGATATTCATAATCATTGCCGCGCGCCTGTTCCTGGGCGCAGGCATAATGAACATCACTAAGTATCGCAATGTGGAAAGTCTGGGACATTCTGGGCAGAAAAATCAGCCGGGTCAAAATGCCCGCGACAGCAAAAGATTGCAAACACGACCTGAACTGATTTTCACAGCAATTAGAGAGGGCAATGCGAATGGACGTTCATTCGGAGAATTTACACGCAGAGATTGTGCGCGCGTTCACGAGAGACGGAATCGCGGAGATTACATTTACTTTGCGGCCGCGCTTGCAGGAAAGATCACGCTAAAGGCAGTGCCTTTTTTCAACTCGCTTTGTACGGAAATGATTCCGTTGTGTTCTTCGATGATGCGCCGCGTGATGGCCAATCCCAGGCCGGTGCCTTCCGGTTTGGTCGTGAAAAAAGGCTCATACAAACGGCCCATGTTTTCCGCCGGGATGCCAATGCCGCTGTCGCGAACGACGACTTCGACATAACGCGTGCCTTTGGGCGCGCGCAAGCCTTCGATTTTGGTGTTGGACGGCAGCAGGCGCGTGGTGACTTCGAGCCTGCCCTTTGCATCCATCGCGTCCATCGCGTTGAAGAACAAATTTAAAAACGCCTGTTCCAATTGGTCCGGATCGCCCTTCATCAAATCGGGAGAAGCTTCGAAAGAGCGCGTGAGCTGGATTTTTTTATCGTCGAGCAAATGCTGGATGAGCAGCAGCGACTTGCTCAAGACCATATGAAGCTGGACGGAAGTCATCAGCGGCTTGGCCGGGCCGGAAAACTTGAGCATCTGTCGGACCATCGAGTCGATGCGACCCAGTTCCTGGCGAACAACGCCAGCCAGTTCCATCTCCTTGTTCTTTTCCAAAAGCAGGTCGACAAAAGTCCGCACTGAGACGAACGCGTTTTTGATTTCATGCGCCATGCTGGCGGAAAGCGTGCCCACACTGTGCAAGCGGTCCAAACGGCGCATGTTTCCCTCCCATTTGCGAATGGCCGAAACATTGTTCAAGACCAGCACGCAACCGGCGAACTTGCCCTTGGCATTGCGCGTCGGAGTGGTGCAGGCAAGGACGGCAAATTCCGCTCCTTTGGCGTCGCGCAGCATCACCTGTGTATTGCTGACGGGCTTGTGACTGCCGGAAAAAGTCTCGGCGAGCAAGGATTGCAAAGGCGCGGGCAATGACTCAGGGTCATGGCCGAGGATGTTTGAGGCTTTGAGTCCGGTCAGTTGCTCGGCTTGGGAATTGAATCCGCTGACTTTGCGCCGTTCGTCGAGGACAATCACTCCACAATTGAGGCAGTCGCGCAGGACGGTCACAAAATCCAGTCCGTAACCCGGGCCGTGCGTTTTCGTCACTGGTGCATCTGTCGGCATAAGACAACTGCTGTTGCTGACTTCCCGACTGCGCCGCTTCGGCAACCTGACTTACTGTGTGTTACTTGCTAATAACACATCTTCCCGCTATTGCCAAATTGCCTGGGAGGCAACCTGCCAACTTTCAAAACGGAAGTTTGAGTCGCCTCAAGGAGCATGCATAATTGTTTGTAAGTCAAGATAATTTGTATGAAAGCAAAAAAATATCTGTATATTGGGATTTTCCACACTCAAATGTCCACAAAAGTTGACGTTCACTTGAAAAGTTCCACGTACAAAAATGAACGCTGAACACAACGCATTGGTTCAGCGTTCACCTTAACTTTCAACCCGCCAACCGTTTCCTGTTTGCAACTCGGACCGGTTTCGCGCGGTGGCTCAACCTTGAGCCGACTGCGTTTTATGAAGCGCGTTTTTCAGCCTTGACGGTGCCTTTCAAATCTTCGGCCATTCTCAGATGGTCTTGCAGCACCGGAAGGGTATTGGCGGCAAAGGCTTTGAGGTCATTGTCCTCGGCTTTTTGCGAGGCATGCTCGAATTCCTTCACGTCCTTCTTGTGGTCGCGGATCATGTGTTCGATGTACGCCTTGTCAAATTCCGCGCCGGTGTATTTTTGCAGACGGTCGGCTTCGCGCTGTTCGGAGTTCGAAGTTTCCGTCGGCACGGTGACACCTTTTTGAGAAAGGATCTGGCTCAATTGCTGATTGGCCTTGGTATGATCGCGAACCATGCGTTCGGCGAACTGGCGCACAGCAGGGTCAGTGGCTTTTTGAGCAGCCAACTGGCCTAATTCCACCTCGGCGTTATTTGCGCGGGTGGCCGCTACGGCGAATTTATAATCGCTGTTGGATAATTGGCCGCGGTTTTCATCGGCGGCATTGGCACGGTTTCCCACGGCCAGCAAAGTGCATAGCGCCAACGCGGGAACGGCAAGGAAACGGACTAGATTATGTTTTTTCATAGTAAATCAACCTATTCCGTGACGAATAGCCCGCGCAACTGGGGTTGATAGCCCAATTCGGCAAATGTTCAATAAAAGTTGACCCGCTTGGGCCGAAGATTAAAGATGCGCCCATGCGCTTTCCACAAACCCAGTCAAAAACCGCAACTTTTCCAGCGCTTTGGGTAATCCCGCTTGGTTTGGCAATTTTGATTGGCGCGGGTTGTCGCAGTCTTCCGCCGCAACCCGGCGCGCTGGAGCCGCGTTTGGGAGATGAAATTGTCGTTGCCGGCAAGCTTGTCCACACGGGAACGCCGGTTGTTACGTGGATGGACCCCGGCGGATACGATGCTTACCGCGTTGAACGGCGATTCAGCGCGTTCGATAAGGCGGATTGGGACCATTCACGCGCTGAAGTGCGGTTGTTCGCTCCCAATCGTTACGGCCTGCGCGCCCGCGATTTGAGCGATGAAGAATTGGAACGCGTGCGCGGCGGCGGCTGGGACCTGCCGCTGTTGCAAAAGAAAATTGATCAGTTCGTGATTCATTATGACGTCGCGGGCGTGAGCCGCCAATGTTTCAAGACCTTGCAGGACGGCCGAGGGTTGAGCGTGCATTTCATGCTCGATATTGACGGAACGATTTATCAGACACTGGATGTCAAGGAGCGCGCATCGCATGCAACCAAGGCGAATGATCGGTCCATCGGCATTGAGATCGCCAACATGGGCGCCTATGCCGCGAATGAAGATAAGCCTTTTGATGAATGGTACAAACAGGTAAACGGCCAAACCATCATCACCATTCCGAAAAATTTAGGCGATGGCGCCGTGCGCACGAAGCGATTTGTCGGCCATCCCGCGCATCCAAATAGCATCAAAGGCACCATCCAGGATCGTGAGTTGGAGCAGTACGATTTCACCCCGCAACAATACACCGCACTGATCAGGTTGACGGCAACGTTGTGCACCGTGTTTCCGAAAATTCAATGCCGCTATCCCACCGATGACTCCGGCAAACTCATTCCGCACAAGCTCGATGACGACAATTACAACCGATATGAAGGCGTTTTGGGCCATTATCACATCCAGCTCGACAAATCCGATCCCGGCCCCGCTTTTGATTGGGATCGCGTCATCAACGGCGCGAGAAAGTTAATGCAAGAAAACGCGCCGAAAAATTGCAAGCGGCGGAACGTTAAAAAATACAAATTTTTGACAGAATGAACAGAATGCTCAGAATGAGAAATAAATCCGCGACCATATTTTAAATCCTGCCATTCTGTACATTCTGTCAAAAAACTTGGGTGTCTTTTGCAAATTTGGGATTTGGTTATTCTTTGGGTAATTGGGTGGTTGGGTATTTGGGTATTTCACCGGGATATTTTTCCACGCTGATCGCGGGAATCTGCCTCTTTTGATACCAGCGGATCGCGAACAAATCCGCAATGCCGCGGCCAAGACGGTTCCAAACGCCATATTTTGAAACGCCAGCAACTCGCGGGCGATGGTTCACCGGGATTTCGCAAACGCGCGCGCCGGCCGAATGCGCCAGCACCGGCATGAAACGATGAAATCCGTTGAACGGAAACAAGCGGTCGAGCGCACTGCGTTTGAAAGCGCGCAGGCCGCAACCAGTGTCGTGA
>DASRBR010000612.1:0-2254 GCA_035653495.1 Verrucomicrobiia bacterium | reverse complement strand
CGCCCATTTTGTCGCCCACCTTCGCCCAATCGACGATGCGCGTGCCCATCTTGCCATCGCGTTTGATGGTGATTTCGTAAAAGCCCCGGTCCAGCGCGCACGACGAAAGCGAATACGCGCGCTTGTAGTTCGGTGTGTCAGGCCAATAGACGGTGATGAACTGGCCGGTCTTGAAATCAACCTCGTAGCCCTGCGGCCATTTCAACTTCAGCGTCTTTGTATCGGGCAACTCCATCGTGGCCGCCTCGATTTCCATTTCGGCAATGATTTTGGGCATAATTTTTTCTAAAGCCGGGACAAAATACCCCGATTGCAACCCATGTAAAGTGCGCAAAAAGCGCGGTGAATGTTCAACCATTAGGAGTATCCTTGCCGGCGGAATTCAAAGTTCTTTCCTCGAATTTAGGCCTCGCGCGTTCAAATCTGGAATTTCAAATTTGAGATTTAAAATCTGAAATTTCAAATTTCCTATTCACGTCGTCAGCGGCTGGCCTGCTGCGGGGAGAGATCGATGCAAACGCCTTGCGCGGTGCTGCGCGCATAAAGACGGCCATTGCTCAGCCCGGCGCAATTCCAGCATTTGCCGGAAAGGATGTGGCTTCGCCCGGTTTCCGTGTAACTCGTCGGCGTGGCCTTCACCATCACCAAATCGCCGGCGTCGCTCAACACCAGCAAATGTCCATCCACCAGAATGCAGCCGCCCGGCCCAAATCCGGCATGCGACCACATCACCTTGCCGGTCGCCATTTCGACGCACTTCAACGGCGCCTTGCCAAATTCTGCCTGGCCATATATTCCATAAATAAAACCATCCGAGCAAACCGGCGTGCTCCAATGATTGTTCAGCACGTTGGCAGGTTGAAACCACAATTCCGTGGCCGTGAATTTTTCGCCGTCCTTTGCGATTTTGCACACGCTCGCGCCGACGCCATACGCGGCGGAAACGTAAACCATGTCTCCGCACACCACGGGCGATATGGCCGCGGAAGTTTTGTATTTGAATGGATAACGCCAAAGCACCGCGCCGGTTTCCGGCACAACCGACACCAATCCTTTTTGCGTATAGAAAATGACTTGTCGCACGCCAAGGATGGTCTCGGCAACGGGAGTGGATTGCGTCATCCGGTCGTCTTCGCCTTTCCAAACGACATGACCGTCTTTTTTGTCGAATGCAATCAGCGCCTCGCCCGGCCCTCCGCCCGCGACAAACACCAAGTTGCCTTCAATCAATGGCGACGCCGCGCTTTCCCACGTGATGTTGCGCCCGCCATGGTCCCGAATCATGTTGACCGACCACAAAACTTTTCCGCTCGCAGCTTCAAAACTCGTGAGCACCATCCGCGAAGAATAAGCATAGACGCGACCATCATCGTAGGAAGGCGTGGAACGCGGGCCGTCGCCGCCGTTGTTGTCTGGCGTGCCGCGATTGCCGCCGCCGTCGTACTTGGCCACGCCAAGCGGCTTTGCCCAAATCTCCTTGCCACTGTTCGCATCCAGCGCCACGCAGACTTCCTGCTCCGCCCCATCCACTTCTCCCAAAATTTGAGTGAACGCCTTGCCATCGCCGACGGTGATGGCGCTGAAGCCCGAGTTCATCGGCACTTTCCAGATGGCGCGCAAACCGGTGCTTGGCCATTGAGTCAAAATTTTTTCCGGGCTCGTGCCGTCGTGGTTCGGCCCGCGATACTGGTTCCATTCCGCGGCCGCCGCGGCAAAACTGCATGCGCACAGAAGAAAAACAATGATTGGCACCGGCCTGGCTTTGACTTTCATGCGGTAAGAATCCGCGAAAAACTTATCCTGTCAATAAGCAAGGAGCCAGGATTGGAGCATTCATGACTATAGATGGATGTTAACTACCAAAACTGAGTAGATGTCCTTGAGATGTTATTACCTCTGCCAAAATCTTGCGCATGGCAATTTGAGACACTGGCAAATTGCCATGCGATTTTATTTTCGCGACTCGATTTGTCCAGCGCATTTTGCTTCAAGAGGAACTTTTTGGCAGGATGTCCAGCCGGCTATGAACTCACAGTTCCCTTGTCAGAAAGAGGCTGTTTGGATCTTCGCGGTAGTCAGCGAACGGCGAGCAAGTTTTGAACCCGAACTTCCGGTAAAGCGCATGAGCGGGAGCGAAATATGGCATTGAGCCCGTTTCGAGGCTCAACCTGCGGTAACCGCGCCGATGGGCTTCCGAAATGATGTGTTGCAGCACGAAACTGCCAATTCCCCGGCGCTGAGTTCCGGCAGCGAT
>DASRBR010000611.1:0-2838 GCA_035653495.1 Verrucomicrobiia bacterium | reverse complement strand
TTCGATCCAGAAAAAGCTGCAGCACCTTTTCCAGCCGCGCGGTTTCCGGCACATAAATCAGCTTGCGCGCGACGGAAATCAGGTCCGCACCGCTGCGCGCCTTCAATCGTGCCGCAAACAAATCCTTGAAATGCACGACGCCGAGCGTCTTGTCCAAATTGCCGCCTTCGCACAGGGGAAAACGCGAATAACGCGTCTTTTCCGCCACGTCAAGGCATTCGGTGATGCTGGCTTCGGTGTCGAGCGCGACGATTTCGTTACGCGGACGCATCACGTCGCGAGCGATGCGGCGCCGCAAATCCAGCGCGTTCAGGACGATGTCCCGCCCAAGGCGTGTCCCGCCGGAATGACGGTCCGAAACTGCGAACAACAAACGCAATTCTTCCTCAGAATGCGCGCGCTCGGCCTCGCTGGGGCGTTCGATGCCGAGCTGTTTCAAGAGCCACATCGCCGAACGGTTCAACAGCCACACGAACGGAAACGTGATCCGCGCGAACAACGACAGTGGCCGCGCTGTCCACAACGCGACCGGAAGCGTTTGCCGGATGGCAATGGCCTTCGGCACGAGTTCGCCGATCACAATGAGCAAAAAGCAATTGACGAAATACCCGACGAGGATTGCCGTGGTGTGTTGCACGGTCAGCGATTCCACGTTCAGCCAGCGGAACAGCGGCGTGAGCAATGAATGGAACACCGGCTCGATCAAAATGCCCAGGCCAAGGCTGGCAAGCGTGATGCCAAATTGCGTCGCGCTGATGGCAGCTTCCAAATTCGTGACCAGCCTTCGCGCAATCCGCGCGCGGCGACGGCCCTCCTGCACGAGCGGTTCGAGCTGCGTGTCGCGGATTTTCACCAGCGCGAGTTCCGCAGCGACAAAAAAGCCGTTCAGCAGCACCAAGGCCGCCACGCCAAACAACTTCAACAAATTGGCTGTCCATTCGTCCATTTTACAAACGCACCTCGCCAAAAATAACCTTCAGGATGTCCTGCAAAGTCACAATGCCCATTTCGCGCTGGTCATGCGCGAGCACGATGGCCATGCGCTGGCCGCTGCGCTGCATCCGTTTCAACGCCTCCTCCAGCCGCATGTTTTCCTCCATATACAAAGCGGGTTTCACATATTCGCCGGCGGTTTTTTCGGTATCCAGTTCGGCTTGATAAACAAGCGTGCGCAAACTCACGATGCCGGCAATCTTTCGTTCTGCGCCTTCACCGCGCCAAATCGGCAGGCGCGACAATTTCATTTGCTCGGAAATTTTCAGGACGTCGCCCATGCGCGTTTGTGCGGTGATGGTGGCCACCTTTTGCATTGGGATCATGATGTCGCGCACGGTGCGGTTCTGCAAATCGAGCACGCGATTGATCATCTGCCGCTCGTCGGAAGTGAGACTTTGCGCGGACTCCTGCATCACAAGCCGCATTTCTTCGCGGCTGCCGAACAAATGTCCTGTAAACGCCCGCCCGCCGGTCCAGTTCAAGAACAATTGCGAAACGGTCGTGATCAATTTCACCAGCGGCGAAAGCGTGAGATGGATCAAGCGAAAAGGTCCTGCCATTGCAAGCGTCAGGCGGTTCGGGAACATGCGGAAGAGCATTTTCGGCAGCAATTCGCAAAACGTGTAAAACAAAAACGTCAGGGCAAAAAAGCTGACCAAAAGCAATGCCGGCCATTGGTCGAGCCACCGACGCAACGCAAGCACCACAAGTCCCACTGCGATAAAATTGACCAGCGTGTTGCCAACGAGGATGGTCCAGAGGAAATCTTCCGGTTGTTCCAAATAGGCGAGCAACGCGCGCGCGTTTGGATTTCCCGTCCGCAGCAATTGCCGTATCCGCAATCGGCTTAATGCCAGCACGCCCGCTTCCATTCCGGAAAACAGGAAGGACAGCACCACGCTCGCTGCGAACAGGACCGTTATGAAAAAATATTCTGACATGTTCTTCACCTCAGATAAACGCAGATGAATGCGCGAGAATCGCCTGAGCTGGGCAGAATGGTTCACCCTCTCCCTGGGGGAGAGGGACGGGGTGAGGGCGAACGTGTTTCTTAATTTCGCTCAATATCATGTTACCTTTTCAATGTTTCGACCAGCAATTCCCGCACGCGCCGTTCATCGGCAGAAATGGCGGTCAATTTGAGCCCGCGAAATGTTGCCGATTGCCCTGCTGCGGGAATCGTTTCATACAATGACACCAGCAATCCGCCCATCGTGTCCACCTCCGGCACTTCGCCCAACGTGGGATATTCCCGGCGAAAATCTTCCAGGCGCATCGTCCCATTCACGCGCCAGCGGCCCGGCCCCAACTTTTCCATCACAAAACCTTCCGGTTCGCCTTCGCTGCGGATTTCGCCGACCATCTGCTCCAAAATGTCCTGCATCGTCACGATGCCCGCAGTCCCGCCAAATTCATCCAACACAATTGCCAGCCCGCGCTGTTGCCGTTGCAAACTTTTCAATAATTGCAACAGATTCATGCTCTCCGGCACGAATGATGGGAATTCAATCGCATCGGCCAAATCCATGTCAGGGTTCCACAACAATGCGCGCGCGTTCAACACGCCGACGATGGTGTCCAGCGTCTCGTCATAAAGCGGCAGGCGCGAATGCTTGAATTTGCGCGCGGCTTCAATCATTTCCTCCACCGGCAAATCGTCGGGAATCGCAGCCATTTGCGCGCGCGGTTTCATCACGTCCTTTGCCGTTTGGCGATCAAGCCCGATGATTTGCAAGATGATTTCTTTTTCCGAACTGGCGAGCGTGCCTTGCTGATAAGCCAACTCGAGCAGTTCCTGGTATTCCTCATCAGTCATGACGACCTGCGGCTTGACGGAACGCG
>DASRBR010000610.1:0-3294 GCA_035653495.1 Verrucomicrobiia bacterium | reverse complement strand
CTCAATCTCCTCAGGAAATTTGGCGGGATGCGCCGTCTCAAGAATGACTGCGGGCAATCCGCCGAGCGGTTCCGTTTCCTCCCAGTCGAGGAAACCGCGCCACGCGACCGCGCCGTGCGGCTCCAGCAGCAGCTTGTGTTTCACCCACGCTTCCTTGACTGTCTCACGCGTGCGTTCGTCAGAAATCGAGCTGGAATAAATCTCGCGGCGCATCGCGGCAAGGTCCGGCATGCGATGAATCTTTCCATTCTCGTCCATCTGCCCGCCGTAAATCGCAACCAACCGCGCGAGATTGCTCGGATGCCCCACGTTCATCGCGTTGGAAAGCGAATTGCGGGAGGGCGAAACCTTTTGGTAAACGCCGGTTTGCAAAAATCGCGGGAATGCATCATTTTCGTTCACGGACGCGATGATCTTTTTGACCGGCAATCCCATTTGCTTGGCGACCACCGAGCCCATCATGTCGCCGAAATTCCCGCTGGGAACCGAAAAGACAATCGGTTCGCCCGCTTTCGCGAGCCGGGATGCCGCGTAAAAATAATAAACGCTCTGCGGCAGCAGCCGGCCGATGTTGATGGAGTTGGCCGAGGAAAGTTCGATGTGCTTGAGCGCGGGATCGGCGAACGCGCGCTTCACCATTGCCTGGCAATCGTCGAACTTCCCGTCAATCGCCACAGTGCGCACGTTGTCACGCAGGGTGGTCATGAGCTTGCGCTGACGCGCGCTCACTTCGGCGAACGGGAACAAAACGATCACGCGGATGCCCGGCACGTTGTGGAACGCGTGCGCCACGGCAGAACCTGTATCGCCGCTGGTCGCGGTGAGAATCGTCAGCTTTCGGCCGTCTTCGCGCAAAAAGCGGCCCATCAAACGCGCCATCATTCGCGCGGCGAAATCCTTGAATGAAGCCGTCGGCCCGCAATCCAGCCGCATCACATGAACGCGGTCATAGACCAGCTCCAGCGGCACTTCGAAATTATAGGCGTCACGGCAAAGCGCGGCGAGGTCGTATTCGGGAATGATGCCGGCCAGGTATTTCGACAACACGCGCACGGCGATTTCGTGATACTGCAAGTCGCGGAACTCGGCGATTTCGTCGTATGTCAGCTTCGGAAATTTTTCCGGGAAATACAGCCCACCATCCGGCGCAAGCCCGTGCATGAACGCCTCGCGCAGGCTGATCGGCTGCGATTTCTCGTTGGTGCTGCGAAACAAAATCATAAGAGTGTGCGTCGCGCGACCAGTTCTTACTCAAAATTCTCCACTCGCAACATCACGGGCGGCAATTTTACTGGAGGCAGTTGCCCGATTTTTTTCAAAGCTTTTGTCATCTCGGCGTTGCTCGCACTGTGGGTCATCAGCACCAACGGCACGGTGCTGCCTTCATGGCCTTCGGGTTGAATCACCGAAGCGATGCCGATCTTCGCTGCGCCAAGGATGGCCGTGATTTTCGCCAGCGTGCCGGGTTTGTCCACCACGGTGAGCCGCACGTAATAGCGCGAAATGACTTCGCCGATGGGCATGACCTCGCCCTCGGGTTGATGCGGCACGAACGGCAAAACGCGATTTTTTGTGCCACATTTCAAATCGAGCGCCGCGTCCGCGACGTCGCTCAAAACCGCGCTGGCTGTTGCGTCCTTGCCCGCGCCGCGTCCGTAAAAAAGCGTGTCGCCCACGATGTCGCCGCGCACGAACACCGCATTGAAAACGCCGTTCACGCCCGCAAGCACGTGCGCGTTGGGCACCAGCGCCGGATAAACCGAGACCTGTATCTTCGACTTGGAATTTTTGCCCTTCGATTGGGCGGCGGTTTGTTTTTTGGCGATGCCCAGCAGCTTGATCGTGTAACCAAGTTGCTGCGCGTATTGCATATCCACGCGGGAAATGTCACGGATGCCTTCAGTGTGAATATCGAGGTGGTCCACCCAAAAACCATGCGCAAGCGAGGCAAGAATGCCGATCTTGTGCTGCGCGTCGTTGCCGTCGATGTCCAGATCGGGCGGCGTTTCGGCGTAGCCCTGTTTTTGCGCATCGGCGAGGACGTCCGCAAACTCCGCGCCTTCCTGTTTCATGCGCGTGAGGATGTAATTGCACGTGCCGTTGACGATGCCGTAGATGGCCGGGAATTGGTTTGCCACGAAACCTTCGCGCAACGACTTGATGATGGGAATGCCGCCGCAAACGCTGGCTTCGTAATAAAGATTCGCGCCATGCCGGGCGGCAGCGGCGAACAATTCGCGGCCATGGGCCGAAAGCAACGCCTTGTTCGCGGTGATGACCGTTTTGCCCTGCGCAAGCGCGGCAAGAATCATCGTTTTGGCAATGCCCGTGCCGCCGACCAACTCGATCACAATCTGGATTTCAGGGTCATTGACTACCAACTGCCAGTCGGTGGTCATCAATGAATCGGGAATGGGATACGGGCGCGGTTCGTCGAGCGCCTTGACGGCGACGCGGCGAAAATTTATCTTCACGCCCAGGCGCGACGCCATCAGGTCGCCATTCGTTTGCCATGCGTGGAAGACGCCGCTGCCGACCGTTCCGCCGCCAATCATGCCGATTATGACCTGTTTCATAAAGACGCTCAGGATGCCTTGAAAGCCTCCGGGCGACAATTTAATTTTGTGCCGTTTAATCCCTTTTGCCATGGCCTTGGACGAAGATTCAGCGCTGGAAACACTTACCACGCTTACTCTGGCGATTGGCGAGGACAAACAGCTTCGGCGCTGGTTTGACGACCTCGCGAGCAAGCCTGCCGGCGAACGCGCCAAAGCCATCCGTGTCATGAGCAAACGGATTTCGACTGAAGGCCGTGACGGCAAGCTGGCTCAAGCAGTTGGGCTTCTGGTTGATGCACGGATTTTCGCGGCGGCCCAAGCTGCAATGAGCGAGTCCCGCAGAGACAAATGAGAGCAGCCCTTTCCCCGCCGATTCGTGAACGACCGCAGATGGATGCGAAGAATAGATTCAGGAACGCAGGAAAGAAAGCAACCCGGAGGGTTGCAAGAAATTAGCCGGGGGTTGAGCGAGCGTAGCGAGCGATACCCCCGGGAAAAGTAAGAAAATTATTTGCACCCTGGAGGGGTGCTAGAAAAAATGCGAAAGGAAGTCGATCATTCTGCCATCTCTTCAGGATGGAAGAAATTATGTTTGCGGCTTTCCGGGGGTGTCGCTTCGCTCAACCCCCGGCTAATTTCTGGCACGGCTTCGCCGTGCCCTGGAGTTTGGCGCATCATACTCAGTTGAGGTTCAAAAATACGGCTGAGGCAAGAGGGACGTCGCATTTTTGGGGCT
>DASRBR010000609.1:0-4835 GCA_035653495.1 Verrucomicrobiia bacterium | reverse complement strand
AGTTCAGACGGTTTCCACAACCACCAGGATGGTGGCGCGGTTTTTTTGAAAGCTGTCCCGTTCTTTTTCGCTTCGTCGCGTTCCTGTTCGTATTTGGCGACCGCTTCATCGAATTTTTTCTTTTCTTTCGGATAATTGTCCACGATCTCGCGCTTGTAACGCGGGTTCGATTCGAGGACCTCAATTCGCGTCCACGCTTCCGCAGGCGAACCACCCCAATCCGATTCGATCAATCCAACGGGCACGTTGCGCGCCTTCTGCAAATCGCGTCCAAAATAATATCCAACCGCGCTGAAATCGGTGACGGTCTGCGGATCGCATTCCTGCCAGTGCGCGTTGACGTTATTGGTCGGTTCGTCTGCCTTGAGCTTGGGCACATGAAACAACCGGATGCGCGGATTGGCGGACGCCTCGATGTCCGGCTTCGATTCGAATGAATTTTTCAGCGGAAATTCCATGTTCGATTGTCCACTGCAAACCCACACTTCGCCGACCAAAACATTGTTGAGCGTGATGGAATTTTTTCCAGAAACCGTGAGCGTGTCCGGTCCGCCGGCCTTCAATTTGTGGAGATGCACCATCCATTTGCCGTCCCTGGCAACCGTCTTGGCCTTTTGCCCGCGAAAGCTGACCGTCACTTCCTCGCCATCATCGGCCCAGCCCCAGACGGTCACTTTCATACCCTGTTGCAACACCATATTATCGGAAAAAAGATTCGGCAGGCGAACATCCGCGCGGGCAAATGGCGCGCTGGCAAAAACCAGCGAAAGAAGGCCGGAAACAACCGTGAGAAAACGTTTGCTGAGAATCATGTTCGAAGATTTTCAGGAAAAGGCAATGTTGCCAATGCTAATTTGGTTAAATTGTTAAATGGTTAAATCGTTAAAATGTTAAATTGTTAAATTGTTCCGAACATCCGAATACAAGGTTGCGCTGGTTTCCCATTTAACGTTTTAACAATTTAACCTTTTAACCTCTCAGACCCCCTTGTTCACCCTCCACAGCATCGCCGCGCCGACGATTTGGAAAAGAAAATTCGGCAGCCAGAAAATAAGGTACGGCGTGAGTTCGGGATGCGTTTGCAAGGATTGCGCGATGATCATGAAGCTGTAGTAAATCAGCACCAGGATGAGCGCCATCACGATGCCGATGTTCGTCTCACGCCGGTGCGCGCGAATGCCCAGCGGGATTCCCACCAGCGTGAACCCAAAGCAGGCGAACGCGCATGCGACCTGCCGGTGCATCTGCACCAACACCACCGTGGTCACGTCCTTTTTCATCTCGTTCAATTGCCGCAATTCCTTGTGCAAATCGGCGGGCTTAACATTCGCCTGATGCGGCAGGCTGAAGGCACGGTTCAATTCGCGCAATTGCTCCTGCAACTGCCGGAAAGTCATGTCGCTGACCTGCGGCTTGTCATCAAGGGCATGGCTTTCGTTAGGCTTGAGCTCCAGTTGGCCGAAGGAATTCGTGCCTTGCCGCCAGCTCCCGCTGTCCATCCGGTCCCAGCTTATCAGGTTATAAAGGTTCACATAAACGGTGCCGTTGGTATGCACGATTTCACCGCTTTCAGCATCGATCTTTGAATCAATCGAGTCATTTTTGTCGATGTGGCAGATGGTGACGTTCTTCAACAACTTGCCGTCGTTGCGCCCGATGTAAAACATGTAGTGCGGCACGTCCTTGTCATAAACTTCCTCCGGCAAACCCGCGCCGGTGACCTTCGCCGACATCTGAGCGATGAGTTGTTTGTAGGCGACGCGGCAGCGCGGTGCGACGTCCATGTTGATCCACGCGCTGACGCCGCAAAGCAACAGGCTCAACAACAAAATGGGGGTGATCAACGCGACAAGACTGATGCCGCTGGCGCGGACCGCGGTCAATTCCTGGTCCGCGCTGAAACGTCCAAACACGAGCAGCGCTGCCGTCAGCATCCCCATGGGCAGCGCAAAAACCAGCACGAACGGAACCAGCAAGCCGATTGCGCCAGCAAGGCCGCCGAGCGTCGCCTGGCCGCTGACCATCAGCGCGAGGATTTCATTCAGCACGTTGCCGAGCAGAAGCACAAACGTGAACACCGCCACGGTCATCAACAACGACGCAAGGACTTGCCCAAGCAGATAACGATGCAGCGTTTTCATCGCGCAACAGCCCGAACCTGCGCCGCCTCGCCAAAGCCGGCGATTTCCCCGAATGCGGCACCTTTCCATGCGGGCATGGTCTTCATCATGCCCGAAAATAGATGAGTGGCGCTGAATTGTAAACCTCGCGGAAGAAGGAGTGAAAAGCTGCTAAAAATCTTTGTTGTTATTGTTTGAAGGGAGGGTGCGTTCGTTTTGTTTGCGGCGTTCGAGCGCTTTCCGACGCTGATAAGCCTGTATATAAGGCACCACAATGAAAACCACGAACGCCAAAACGAACGAAAGGAAAAATATCAGTTTCAGCATGGCGTACGGCGCGAAAGGAATGGAGGGCTGCATGGCATTTATTCAGTGATGTTGAGAGGAGCGGGATGGGCGGATTGTTCCCAATCGTGTCACGCATCCAGGCGGCCGTAGTTCCTGAGTTCGGGCCAGAGGATTGCTGCCATTATCACAACGAAGATCGTTCCCACGCCGCCCGAAACGACGGCGAACACCGGGGACGTGAAATGCGCCACGGTTCCCGATTCAAAATCGCCCATCTGGTTCGACGTGCCGATGAAGAGGCTGTTGATCGCGGAGACGCGCCCACGCATCTCATCGGGCGTGCGCAATTGCACCAGCGTGTGCCGCACCACCACGCTGATGTAATCAGTCACGCCACAGAGGAACATCATGAAAAACGCGAACCAAAAAGTTTTCGCAAAGCCAAAGCCAATGGTCGCCAGCCCAAATCCAGCCACAGCCCACAGCAACGTTCGCCCGGCCTTCTGCAAAGGCGGCCGATGCACCAATATCACAGACATCAGCAACGAACCGATTGGCAGTGCGGCCTGCAGCCAGCCCAATTTTATTGTCGAGATATGCAAAATATCGTCCGCATAAACCGGGAACAAAGCCGTCGCGCCGCCGAGCAATACTGCGAACAAATCGAGCGTGATGCTTCCAAGGACGACTTTGGTGCGATAAACGAATTTAAGTCCCACCTCGATGCTTTTGAGCGACATCTTTTCCTTTGTAATCACCTTATGATGCACGCGAACCAGGCCAATCAACAGCGCGCATAACAATGCGCCGATGAAATTGATGAGATAAACCCAAAAGGGAGATTGTCCCATCACGAAGCCGCCGGCCGCCGGCCCGAGCACTGCCGAGACCTGGAACAATCCGGCGTTCCACGTCACAGCCCTGGCGAATTGACGCCGCGGCACCAGTTGCGGCATGAACGACGCGCTGGCCGGCCAGAGATAAGTTCGCGCCATGCCAAAGAAAAACAGGCATACATACATCCATTTCACGTCCGCTTTCTGATGCGAGACCACCGCCAAACCGGCGCAAGCCGCCCCAAGCACGATTTGCATCACCACCAGCACGTGCTTGCGATTATAATTGTCCGCGACATGGCCCGCAGGAAAGGTGAAGGTGAACATCGGCACCACCTGCACGAGACCGACCCATGCGATCGCCAATTTGGAATGCGTGCGTTGGTAGATGTCCCAGCCGACCGTGACGCCAAGCATTTGTTGGGAGAACGAGGCGACGAACCGCCCGATGAGGTACAACAGGAAGTCCCGGTTTTTTAATACGCCGTAGGGATCGTTTCCGTTCTCCAATAGCGGCGCATCAGATGTTTCCCGCGTCTCTATACCGGGATCACTCATGGAAAGATATTTCCCCGAAACGAAAATTCGTGCATTGAACCCATGAACCGGGTAGGGACGGCGCGCTGCGCCGTCCGCGGACATCGCAGCGCGATGTCCCTACCAGCATCGGGTTCATGGGAAGAAAATCCTTGTCGCGCCCAATGCGATGCTGAAGCTGCGAGTCGCCGCTGTGTCTTCAGCAACTTCAAACAAAAGCCGACTCCTCGCTCAACATGCCGATGGCGTGCTCGGACGAGCCCGCCCCCTTTTGCTCCATCAGGATCAGGTAATCAATGATGGCGTGGCGTTGTTCGGCAGTCAGCTTGCTCATGCGCACCGCAAAATGGCTTTGCATCTCCTGCGAAGATTCAAAATGAAACCGGATCGCATCGGGAATCACGTCGCCCTTCTCGTAAGAATCCATCGAGGCGAGCATGAAACCGGGCAGAAAAAAGTGAAATGCTTCGGGCGTGAACAGGCTCAACGCGACGTGGTAAGGGCGCAATTCCTCCGCCGTGTAACCGGTGCCCGGCTTGCCCTTGAAAAATGCGGCGATGCGGCGGCATTCCGAACAGTTGTAGGGACATTTGGTGATGTTGTTATCGCCGGGATACGGGACGTCCGCAAAAGCCTCAATGATCAATTTTTTAAGTGCCATATCAAGTCTGCCCGTGACGCCGAAAATTTAGGCGAGACACCTTGCCCATGTCAAATCTGCAATCCAGCCGGTCCGCGGCGAAAATGTTGAAACCGGGTGAAATGAAGAGCATGTAAGCGACACGCGTGCAATGCGATACAGTAGCTGAAACTGCTTCTCAGTGGAACGCGTTTGGACAGTATAAATCCAACAAGACATTTTTTCTAACGTCGCGGAGCGACCCTCGGAGATTAGCCAGACACGAAGTGTCTGGTCTGGAGTTTGGCGCATCATATTCAGTTGAGGTTCAAAAATACGGCTGAGGCAAGAGGGACGTCGCATTTTTGGGGCTTCTCGTCCGGGGAGGCGACTGTCATGAAGTCGGAAAAATGTTTGGGATTGAGCGCGTCGGCC
>DASRBR010000608.1:0-7466 GCA_035653495.1 Verrucomicrobiia bacterium | reverse complement strand
GGATGGATCGGTCAGGAGCAGCGTACCGCCGTTGCCCGGCACGAGCGGCAGGGAATTCCAGTTAGTGTCAGACAACGAGTTCTTGTATTGCAGGACATAGACCCGACCGCTCTGGCTTGGCAGGGAAATAGTGAAACCATTGGTGCTGGCATAAGGCCCGGCCAGGAGCACGCCGGTAACCGGCGGACCGCTGCCAATCAGTGCCATGCTGTGGTACGCGCCGGCGGCGATCGCGACAACATTGGTCAGACCGGGCGGCACATTCGTCTGGCCATAAAGATTGTAACCCCAGGCCACAACCGTGCCATTGGCCTGCAAAGCAAGGCTGTGGTACACACCCGCCGCAATCGCAACGACATTGCTCAAACCAAGAGGCACGTAGATCTGGCCGTAATTATTGAGGCCCCAAGCCGTGACTGTGCCGTCGCTTTTGAGCGCGAGGGCATGATAATAGCCAGCGGCGATGGCAACGACATTGCTCAAGCCCGGCGGAGGGTTTGTCTGTCCATAGTTGTTATTTCCCCAAGCGGTCACGGTGCCATCAGCTTTCAAGGCCATGCCGAATCCGGAGCCTTCGGCAACCGCAACTGCATTGAAGATGTTGGTCGGCGCTCCCGACCCCGTAGTGCCGGGAGAACCGCCCACCAGTGTGCCGTTGGGCCTCAAGGCCAGAGGCGTATAGATGTTGGGAGCAATGGCAACATCGTTGGTGAAGCCGGTGAGTGGCTCGATAATATCATCCACCAACCATGTGGCCACCGTGCTGTTGCGCTGCAGCACCAGGAAAGGAGCGTTCTGAGCGCCGCCGCCCTGGATGGCCAAAAGGTTGTTGGTTACGGTGGTGAGGTTCGTAGTCGGCCAATGAATGGCCCTGCCATTGTTCCTGAGAGCCAGACAGTCCATCCGCGCATAGCCGCCGCCTGCGATGGCAATGATATTGGTCAACCCGGCCGGAAGGTTGGTTTCTCCGGAGTTTCCGCCCCAAACTGCAACTTGCGACGAAAACAAAGTTGCGTTGCTGCTGGCAACACTGCCATACACGTTACTGACGATGACGCGATAAGTCCCAAATTGCTGAAGTTGAAGGTTGGTCAGCGTCAGAACATTGGACCAGGTTCCGGGAACATCCGCGCCGTTGCATTGCCATTCAAAGGCAAAGGGCGCCTGGCCCGAGACGTTGACCTTGAATGTGGCAAAGCCGTTCGGCCATGCGACTTGATTGGATGGTTGCGTGCTGATGAGCAGCGGGGTCACAGTGAGCGTGGCGTTGGAACTGACCGCCATGCCATAGGAATTACTGACTTCAACGGAATAAGTCCCCGACTGACTCGTGAGCACGTTGCTCAGAACCAAAGGATTATTGGTGGCATTTGGCAGATTTGTGCCATCGTACAACCATTGATAGAAAAAGGGTTGCTGACCGTTGACACTGACGGTGAAGCTGACATTTGTGCCGGCCAACACGGATTGATTTTGGGGCTGGCCAGTGATCATCAGCGGCACTGCCGTAAGTGTGGCATTGGAACTGACGACGATTCCGTAAGAGTTGCTGACAATGACGGAGTAAGATCCCGATTGGCTCGCGAGCACGTTGCTCAGAACTAAAGGGTTGTTGGTGGCACCCGGCAAATTGGTTCCGTTGAACAGCCATTGATATGTCAGCGGCAGGCTGCCGCTGGCAGTCACGGAAAAAACGGCGTTACTGCCGATAATGACAGTTTGGTTCTGTGGCTGCGCGCTGATGAGCGGTGGGCCCCCCAAGGGCACTTGGTTCTGATAAATGGAGATCGTGTTGTCGTAAGAGTTGGCAAACACAATATCCGGCCGCCCGTCACCGTCCAAATCGCCAATCGCCATGCCCCAGGCGTTGTAACCGGTGGCAAAGTCCATCCGCGGCCCCAAGGAACTGCCCGTGAAAGTTCCGGGCGTGCTCACGTTCTTGAATATAGAAAGCAGGCTGTTCAGTTCGGTGACCACCGCCAGGTCGGGTTTGCCGCTGCCGTCCAAATCGGCGAGTTGTGGTGTGTGGCCCCGGCCTCCCAGCGCAAAATCGACATGGGCCGCAAACGAATTGGCCGTCAGGCTCCCAACTGTGCTGATGTTGCGCAGCACGGAGACGGTCATTTGAGGGAGATAAAAGGTCACGGTGATGTCCGGTTTGCCGTCGCCATCCAGATCGCCGATGGCCAACTGTACCGGTTCGCTCAAGACGGGAATGTTCACCGCCGGGGCAAACGAATTGGTGGTGATGCTGCCGGGTGTGCCAAGGTTGCGGAGCACCGACACCGTGCCGGCGCCGTTGTTGGCTGTCACGATGTCCGGCAAGCCGTCGCCGTCCAGGTCAGCCACCTTCACATCCTCGCAACCTGCACCGGTGGGAAAGTCCACCCGCGGCGCAAACGAATTGGTGGTCAAACTGCCCGGCGAACCCGTGTTGCGGAAAATGGAAACGGTCCCGTCATTTGCATTGGCCACCACAAGGTCCGGCTTGCCGTCACCATCCATGTCCCTCACCTCAACCGCCAGCGGGGTGTTTCCAGCCGGCAAATCCACCCGCGCAGCAAACGAATTGGAACTGAGGCTGCCCGGCGTGCTGGTGTTCCGGTAAATCGAGATCAGCGGCAGGCTATCGTCGGTCACGATGATGTCCGGCTTGCCATCGCCATCCACATCCGCCACGACCAATCCCCAAGGACTGTACTGCCCCGATGTCGCCGGCAGAGTGACTGGCATCGCAAACGAATTGGTGCCCAACACACCGTTGGTGCTGATGTTCCGATACACCGAAATGCTGCTGCCGTAGTCATCGCTCACGATCAAATCCGGCTTGCCATCGCCGTCGATGTCCGCAATCACCACCTTGTTGGGCCCGCTGCCAGACGGCAGGACAATCTGCGACCCAAGGGAGGTGTTGGTAAAGATGCCACCGCTCAAGAATGTGGGCAGGAACGGCGCATTGGCATAAGCCGTCAGACCGCCGACCGTTTCGCTGATCGCGCTGAAGGTTGCGCCGTGGGGAACGGTCACCACCAAATTGGTTACGCTGGCCGAAACCACCGGCGCCTGCACCGCCCCGAAATAAACCGTGTTGCTGCCGGCCACGGAACTGAAGTTGGTGCCGGTGATGGTGAGCGTGGCGCCGGGAAAGGCCATGGGCGGACTGAAACCGGCGATGAACGGCACGCCCGGCGGCGGCTGGGTCAACGTCAAGGTTGCGTTGGAACTGACCACGGAGCCATAGGCATTGGTAATGGTCACTGCGTAACTTCCCGCCTGTGCCGGCTGGAGATTGGTGAGAAGCAAAATGGAACTGGTCGCGCCGGCAAGGTTGGTGCCATTAAAGGTCCATTGGTAATTGAGTGGCGTCGTTCCATTGGCTACAACACTAAAGCCCGCATCCGCGCCCCATTGCGCGCTCTGATTTGTCGGTTGCTGGACAATCGCGGGCGGAAAACCTACTGTCAAAACTGCCACCACACTGGTCGAGCTTCCGTAGTTATTCGTCACGATCAATTGGTAGTTGCCGGCGTCATTAGTCTGAACATTCGAGACGTTCAAATTTGTCGTGGCAGAACCGCTCACCTCACCACCATCAACCAGCGGCGCACCGTTCAAATACCACTGACAAATCAAAGGCGCGGTGCCGGTCGCCGATGCCGTGAAAGCAACGTTGCTTCCCACCGACACTGACTGGCTGGCAGGTTCGCTGGTGATTGACGCCGGAATCAATACCGTGAGCGTCGCGTTGGAACTGGTTGCGCTGCCGTGGCTGTTGGAAACGACGACAAGATAATTTCCCGTGTCACCAGCAGCCACGTTGCTGACAACCAAAATGCTGTTCGTTGCGCCGCCGATGTGAGCGCTGTTCACCAGGTTGGTTCCGTTGAAGGACCATTGATAAAATAATGGGAGTTGTCCGTTGGCAACGACGTTAAAAGTTGCATTTGCCCCCAACAAGTTTGTCTGATTCCGAGGCTGGGTGGTGATCGTGGGGGCGGAGGCAGCAAGCAAGGCGCGCGGCACGAACAAACCGAAGGCAACCGTCAGAATAACGACCGATGAAATCGAAAATACCGCTCTTTCTGCGAAGGCTTTCATACAGGACCTTAAGTATGATACGACCAACTCCTAAGCCAAAATGTGTTTTGAAAAATGGAAATGCAGCCTGACACTTTCTATATTCTTGCACACCGCCACGGTTCGGAAATGACTTGCGACATTCCCACTTTCCCCAAAGATTTGCAAGCCTTTTCCAGTCGCCAGCGGTTTTCGGTAGTGTTCGTCAACCGACAGTTGGATGGATTAAGGGGGCGACCAAGGGCTGGTTGGGATCGCTTTTATGAGGCGAAAAAATTTCTGAACGATCGTTGCGTCACGTCGGTTGCCGAATCGCTCCCGGGTTCGTGTTGGTGCACCGGACGGATGAATCTGAATTTTGCAGCTTTTTTAGAGGGGCTCGTTCCGGCGCGGAGTCGTTCGGGTGGATTGCAGCGCCATTGAAAAGTTTGAATATTTTTTTCGCTGGTTTCCTGTCCGCAGGATGCAATTTATGTTCTTTGCGCCACTTGCCCGGACTCATTCCAAAACGCTGCGCAAACATAAGGTTGAACAGGCTCAAAGATTTGTATCCGCTTTCCAGCGCCACATCGACAACTTTCGAATTGGTTGTAGCGAGCAATTCCCGCGCGCGGGCCAGGCGGAGTTCCGCCCGTTTGTCGCGAAAGGACATTCCTGCGAGTTCGTGAAAAATCCTGCTCAAGTGCCGCGCCGTGCAATGCGTCCGTTGCGCCAGCTCGCTGAAATTCATTTCCAATAATTCCGAGGAAGGAGTTTGTTCGAGGAAATCCTGCAAGCGCTGTCTAGCGTCGGAAGAGCTTTCCAAACCCGCCGGTTGCCGGGGTTCGTTGCCAAACAGCTCCGCAAAAACTTCAAGCAATCTTAGGCGGAACAACAAACCCGCCCGGCCCCGCTCATTGCAAAGCTCCTTCATTCTCGAAGCTACCACATGAGTTGGTGGCACAACGCGCGGTTCTCTAGCTGCACTTGACTGTTCAAAATATTGCTGCTCGCCAAGCGTTATCAAACCGGTCAGGCGCGAGGGAATGACATCGAAGGAGCAAAGCGAAACGGCGCTCAATTGGCTGGCGCGGATGGTTCCGCGCGCACTTGCCGCACAAACAAGCACCGCGCCCGCTTCCAGTTCGCGATTCGACAAAGGCTGCAAATGATAAGCGGTGCCTTCGCGAATGTGGATGACCGACCACCCCGAGGAATGCGGCGCCCATTCACCACCTGGGGGAATGGAAATTTCCCGGATTATGAGCTGAGGTTCGTACGAGCTTTCTGATTTGTTCATGCAACGCGGATCAAAAGGGCGACGGCGAACGCATTCTGGGAAAGGCGTGTTACAAAACCATGGCAATCCCGCAAAAAAACAGAAACGATTTCGAGACATTTTGTTTCCATCTTGTCACAAATTCGTCAGCAACCTGTCATAAACTCTCACTAGCCTCTGCGGGTGCAATTTGAAAAGCCCTTTGAACACGATGATTTCACATCCATCCGCCCGCCATCTTCATTCAACGCTCATCGGAAGTTTTTGGCGTGTTTTGTTGCTGATTTTGATGTCCGGAGTGTGGTTGCAGGTGGCAACAATGAACCTATCCGCAATCCCGTCCACTGCTTCTGAAGAAAACGGCGCAACAGTTTCACAACATTATTATGTGGTGTCGTATGTGATTGAAGGAAAGCCGATTCTGGACACCAACTCCTTCCCAACGCTGCTTTCGCGTTACACTGGAACAAATGTCAGCGTGACAGAGATGGTGGAAGCAGCGGCGGAAATTCAGGAGCTGAGCCGCAGGCAGGGGCATCCAACCGTCAGCGTGGCAATTGCGGAAAGGCGCATCACAAACGGCATCGTTCCGATGTATCTGTTTGAGGCGTCTGCGCCGCAGATTTTGGTTTCCGGCCGGCGCTGTTTCAGCTCGCGCGAAATAGCGCAGGTGACCGCCAAATCGAACGTTGTCGCGACAAACGCAACCGACAAAAACGCAGCTCCAGTCAAGCCGAAACCCCCACAACAATTTGCGGTGAACACTTATCGCATCACCGGGAATACATTGCTCTCGGACCACGCGCTCAAAGATGCTGTTTTGAAACACATGGGAACGAACGTCACGGTGGACGATGTTTTGCAGGCCGGGTCGGATTTGCAGAAGGAATATCGCGATCGCGGCTTTCCGACGGTCAACGTCACCATTCCGCCGCAGCAAATCAGCAATGGAGTGGTGAAGTTGCGCGTTTTTGAAGGGCGCCTTTCAGAGATTCGTGTCACGCACAATCATTATTTCAGTTCCAATAACGTGATGCGGGCCATGCCGAGCCTGCGCACGAATGTCATCCTTAATGGCGAGGTTTTTCAAGCCGAGTTGAACCGCGCCAATGCGAATCAAGACCGGCAGATTTATCCCAAGATTGAGCCGGGCCCGGAGGAAAACACGACCGTGCTCGACCTCGACGTCAAAGACCGGCTGCCCTTGCATGGAAAGATTGAATTGAACAATCAAAGTTCTCCAGGCACACCGGACCTGCGCGTCAATGCGTCCGCCGTTTACAATAATCTTTGGGACTGGGAAAATTCCGCCGGCCTGCAATACAGCTTTTCTCCAGAGCGCTACAAAACGGGCGATCAATGGGATTTTTTCGACAAGCCGGTCGTTGCGAATTACAGCGGATTTTACCGGATACCGCTCGGCACGCCGGAATCATTGGAGCAGGTCATCCAGACGCATCCCGGCACGTTCGGCTACAGCGAAGCGACACGAAAATTCAACCTGCCGCCCGCTTCCGGCCTGCCGGAGCTCAATTTTTACGCGAGCCGTGCGACCATCGATACGGGGTTGACCACGCTGTCACAACGCGTCATCAGCGACGTTCCAGGAAGATTGCTGGTGAGCGAAACGGATGTGCAGCAAGACTTCACGGTGAATCAGAACATAGGCTCACGTTTCACGATGCCGTTGCCGAACACCGACGATTTTCAGTCCAGCATTTCAGGCGGGCTCGATTACAAGACGTACGATCTGGTGAGTTACAAGACGAACAACTTTTTCTTTTCCATCATTACCGTCAATCCGAATGGCACCACGAACCCGCCGGTGACAAGCCTGGTGTCTTCTCCTGTGCCGACGACTGACAAGCCGCTGAATTATCTTCCGATGTCTCTGCACTATGATGCGACCTTGAAGGACCCGACCGGAATCACTTCGTTCGGTTTGGGAACAAGCTTGAATCTTTGGCATTCGGGTTCGTTGAACGATCTGCAAAGCGTCACCGGTTCGGGCGAATCTTCCGGCCATTGGTTCATTCTCACACCGTCGGTTTCGCATGATTTCAACATCCACACGAATTGGACGCTGACGTTGAAGGCGGAGGGCCAATGGGCGGACCAACCGCTTCTCAAT
>DASRBR010000607.1:0-5348 GCA_035653495.1 Verrucomicrobiia bacterium | reverse complement strand
CGAGATAGACCGCGACAGCCAACTTTACGACCTTCAAAACTCCCCTGCTCCATTTTGATTTGAGCATGTGTTCGCGGAAACCCGCGCAAGATTTTTACAACCGCTCGGAAATGTATTTCTCCAGCTTGATCGTGTCCGCCGCGAAGATTCGGATGCCTTCGGCGGTTTTTTCCGTTGCCATGGCGTCGTCGTTGAGCAGGAAACGGAATTTTTTCTCGTCGAGTTCGAGGCGTTCGACGCTGGCCTGCTTCGCCATTTCGGGGCTCAGCTTGCGCGCGACCGGCGCGGTGCTCTTCTTTAATTCCGCCAGCAAACTCGGGCTGATGGTAAGCAGGTCGCATCCGGCCAGCTCGAGGATTTCGCCGACATTGCGGAAGCTCGCGCCCATGACTTCGGTGTTGTAGCCGAATTTTTTGTAATAGGTGTAAATCTCGCGCACGGATTGCACGCCGGGATCTTCCGCGGGCGCAAAATCTTTTCCGGTCTTCGCCTTGTGCCAGTCCAAAATCCTGCCGACGAACGGCGAGATCAACCGCGCTTTCGCCTCGGCGCACGCGACCGCTTGCGGCATCGAAAACAGCAGCGTCATGTTGCAATTGATTCCTTCCTTCTGCAACGTTTCCGCCGCGCGAATGCCTTCCCACGTCGAGGCGATCTTGATGAGAATGCGTTCGCGGCCGATCCCCTTGTCCTTGTAAAGCGCGATGAACCGCCGCGCCTTGGCGATCAATCCATCCGTGTCGAACGAAAGGTTCGCGTCCGTTTCCGTCGAAACGCGGCCCGGCACAATCTTCAAAATTTCCGTGCCGAATGCGACCAGCAGATCATCCACGATGGCGGCGAGCAACGCCTTGCCGGAAAGGCCGGATTTTTTGCCGTCAGCAATGGCGTTTTCCAAAAGATGTTTGTACGCCGGCATCTGCGCGGCCTTCAGGATGAGCGACGGGTTGGTGGTGGCGTCCTGCGGCGCAAATTCCTTGAGCGAATCAAAATCACCGGTGTCGGCGACGACCTTGGTGAATTTCTTGAGTTGATCAAGCTGGCTGAGGCCGGTCTGCGCCTGCGTTGGTTTCGGCTCTGTCATCGTGCTCATAAAAAATCTTTTAGAATCCCAAAGCGAACAATGGCGCATTTTGGACAATGGCGCAACCTCCATGTTAATCGCGCGCCATGGTCCCTTCACCCGGCATCTGTCCAGTAAGCGAAGAAAATTCCCCCGAAGGCGCTTGTCCCGTGACAGTGTCCGTCAGCCATATGACACGGCGTTCTCCCCACGGTTTATCGGTAAGGAGGATGGCACGATAAACCAAACAGTACCCTTTATGAATGTAACCGGCAGCATCGGAATGAATAACTCGAAATCCGCAGGAATGAATCAACCAAAAATAATTCAACCAATATGGACAAGGCCGCCACAGGATGTGCAGCGGCTTGCAGCACATTCTGTTCAATTCCCTTTTCACCTGTTCCCGCGCATACATGGCATAGAGAAAAAATTGGACCCCGAAAAACCGGCAATAAAAACAATGAGCCACAGAATATTGTATTGGAACAAGAACGACGCGTCCTGGCCGGGCATTTCAAAAAAGCACCAAATCGCCAGCACGAGGCTTCCCCAACGCAACAAACTGCGTCCGTCGCCAAAACCAGCGGCGGTTTTCCGGCGGCGGCCTCCCATCGGACATAAAAATGAATAAACCAAACGCCGCGTACTGCAGGCCAACGCTCACCGCGAGAGAACCACTCATCGGCCCAAAATGAAGCCGTCTGTTTCCGTTGGCCAAAAGCATTTCGCCCTGCTGGAACAAAATGCATTTCAAGCCATAGAAAATGAGGAAGAGCTGCAGTGCGTTAAGCGCCAACTCGCTCAGGAGTGTTTGTGCGGAAGGATTTTGCCGGATTTTTGCAAAGTCGATCAGGACCAATGGCGTCCAAAATTTTTTGTGCGTCGATTGCTCTTATCAACTTGCCGCCACGGAATGCAATCCAATTCCAATGAGCTTATTCCCCGTGGTGCTGCTCGTGGTCGTCTCGATGCAAAATGTCGCGCGGCGCTTCACCCGGTTTTTCCGGTTGGACGACACCTTCTATGAAATAATACGGCGCTTGATTCGGACGTTTGCGCGAAGGACGCTCGCCCGTGCGCGGCCAGGTATATTGGCATTCCTCGCAAAAAAATTCCTTCTCAACCATTCCCAGGCCGGAAAGCACTCCGCCGAATAAATTCGGCAAAAGAAACTTCCGCGTCTTTTGCGGATATTCCACGCGCGAGGAACCGCATTCGGGACAACGCACCGCGTCGCGCAAAACGCCCGATTCCGTGTCCCACACGTTGAGCAAATTTTTCGCCTTTTCGTAATCGTGCGGATCGACTTTGACTCGCACATTGGCCAGAGGCTTGGCCACGAACCAAAGCCGCTCCATCACGTCGTGATGGATTTCTGCGTGGATGCCAGCTTTCTCCAATTGGTCTCTCAAGGGTTCGGCCTGCTCCACGGAATTAAAAGTCGCGACGGTCACGCCATTCATAGCAGTCACTCCATTCATAAAATAATATCACCCCTCTCCATGCCGAAAGCAACCACCGCTGGCGACCCCATTTGGCTCTGAAAAACACCGGGGAAACAGCATGGTAGACACATCGCGCTGTCCCGCATGCGGGATCCGCGGACGGCGCAGCGCGCCGTCCCTACCCTTGGTTGACCAATGCGCGGATTCGCTTAGATTGACCACGGCATGCAGCAAACCGACAAACCGATTAATGAACTGCGCCCTGAAACGCGGCGCGATGCAGTCCATTCCTGCCGGGGGCCAAAAGCCTTGACCCAACCCGGCTCAATGTTAGTTTTAGCCAGCACCCAACAGAACTATGGGACGGATCAGTAATGCCAGGGAACGGCTGCTCCAAGTCACTTTCGAGTTGATTTGGCAGCAGAGTTACGGGTCTGTCAGTGTGGAAGCCATCTGCCAGCGCGCTAAGGTCAAAAAAGGCAGTTTCTACTATTTCTTCCCCTCGAAATCCGACCTTGCCGTCGCCGCGTACGAAGAATATTGGCAACGCAACCGCTCGCATTATGATGCCGCCTTTTCGCCAATGGTGCCGCCGTTGGAACGATTGGAAAAATATTGCCGTCACATCTACGAAAGCCAGCGCGAACGGCAGATGAAATCCGGGCGCGTCCTGGGCTGTCCCTTTGCATCCGTGGGCTGCGAACTGAGCACACAGGATGAAAAAATCCGGCAAAAATCCGAGGAGATGTTCGACCGCAGTTGCAAATACATCGAGAACGCCTTGCGCGACGCCCACAAAGAGGGCCTGATTCAATCAAAAGATTTCGCGGCCAAATCGCAGGCCATCTTTTGTTTCATCATGGGCCGCATGCTGCAGGCCAAGGTCAAGAACGATGCCGAAGTCCTGCGCGACCTCTGCCCTTCCATCCTCCAAATGATCGGCGCGAAAACGGTGTTGTGAGTGGCTCGCGCGAGCGCTCAAATATTTTCCGCAAATGTGGGCGGCTGTTCGTAGGTGGCCTGGACTTCAGGCGCAAGGCCGTTCATGTCGCGACCAAGGACGCGGTATTGGCGGATTTGAAATGAAACCTCACGCCCTTCGTGCAATTGCAGTTGCGCGTATTCCTCCTTCGTCATGCGCGAACGCAGGGTGAGGCCGGAGGGCAATTCCAATTCGACGCGCAGCATGATGCCCAAAAAATAAGTTCGCCGCAGCGTCGCTCGAAAACGGTATTGCGCCAGGTCAGTGGAAATCTGCACGGCATAAGGGCGAAAACCAATGCGCACGCGCGTTTCATTCGCATGCCCGGGCACGGGAAATTCGAGTCCGCCCAGGCGAGCGATGCCGTCGCGCACCTCCATTTCCAGCACGTTCAGCACGCCGATGAACCTCGCAACGAATTCGTTCGCCGGCTGTTCATAGACTTCGCGCGGCGAACCGATCTGCTCCAGCTTGCCGCCGGAAAAAATCACGATGCGATCGGAAACTTCCATCGCTTCCTCCTGGTCGTGCGTGACGAACAGCGTCGTGACGTTCAAATCCGTATGCAGATGGACAAGCCATTCGCGCAATTCCTGGCGGATTTTGGCGTCCACCGCGCCGAACGGTTCGTCGAGCAGCAAAACGGTCGGCTTGGGCGCAAGCGCGCGGGCGATGGCCACACGCTGGCGTTGGCCGCCGGAAAGCTGGTGCGGATAACGTCGCTCCAGTCCCTTGAGCCCGAGCAATTCCAGCAACTCAGCCACCCGCGCATCGATCTCCGCGCCTTTCCATTTCTTGATCTTGAGGCCAAAGGCGATGTTCTTGAACACGCTCATGTTCTTGAAGAGCGCGTAATTCTGGAACACAAAACCGATATTGCGCTTTTGCACCGGGATGTCGTTCACGCGCTGGCCGCGGATGAAAATGTCGCCTTCGGTGGGCAATTCGAGGCCGGCAATCATCCGCAAGACAGTCGTCTTGCCGCCGCCGCTGGGGCCGAGCAACGCCATCAATTCGCCTTCTTTCACGGAAAAATTTACGCGATTCACGGCGGTGATCTCGCCGAATTGCTTGCTGACGTTTTTAAGCTCTATGCTCACGATTGCATAAATGAGAGGCGCGAACGCGGCAAATGTCAATCCAGCGTTGCATGGTTGCGGCTTGACGGACTTGCCGCGCTGCCTTCCAATCCTTCAAAATTTAACTGAATAAAACCATGGCCGTTCCACAACTACTTCCCACAACCGCGCTGAACGAGACGTTCGGCGGTGTCACTTACCACATCGAAGGCGAACTGGTGCCCGCGCTGCATCTCGAATTGAGCGGCACAGGTATTTATTTCGAGCATCACATTCTGCTCTGGAAAGACCCGGCGGTTGAGGTCGCGTTGCGCCCGATGAAAGGCGCGTTCAAGCGGATGCTGGCCGGAATGCCGTTTTTGCTCACCGGCGCGCACGGTCCGGGACGCATCGCGTTCAGCCGCGACGGCGCCGGGCATGTCTTTGGATTGCATCTGCACCCCGGCACAGCGGTTGACGTGCGCGAGCATCAATGGCTTGCCGCCACCGACAATGTGGAATACAGCTTCTCGCGCGTGCGCGGCGCGGCGAACATCCTCCTGGGCGGAACGGGGTTCTTCATCGACAATTTTTCCTGTCCATCGCGCGAAGGCATTCTCTGGCTGCACGGCTACGGCAACGTGTTTGAAGTGACGCTCGCGCCGGGCGAAGCCATTGACGTCGAGCCTGGCGGATGGATCTACAAGGAACCCTCGGTGCGGATGGATACGATGTTCCAGCGGCTTTCAACCGGATTGTTCGCCAGCGGCGGCCAGATCTGCTGGAACCGCTTCACC
>DASRBR010000606.1:0-5859 GCA_035653495.1 Verrucomicrobiia bacterium | reverse complement strand
GGTGATGAGCCGGTGCGTTGTGCGGTTCACAGACCGGACGCTGGCATACCAGGACAACACGGACAAGGCAGACGACCCGCGAGCGTTCTTTGTCTTGCAGGAACATCGCACAGCGAACGTTGACCGGCCTTACATCACACGCGCAGACCAAGCAATCGCCCATGGCGCGGAGACGTTGCGCACAGTTGGCCGGCCCGTGATGGAGGGTGACATTGCTGTGCGCCGGGAGTTTGGCAGGACGATTCGCGCCGGGGATTACGTGTTGCTTGACATTGATATTGAGCCGAATGTGACGACGCTTTACGCATTTTTCCGGGTCACAAAGAGGACGATTCCAGCGACCGGCCCGATAAAGCTTTCGCTCATTGGCGACAATACTCTTTCGTTGGTGCCATGGACGAACGCGCACCCGCCCAATGTGCCGGTGCAAACGAACGTGCCGCAGATCGCAACGTGCCGCATCATGGAGTCGCCTTATGGCCTGAGCAATTCGGCGTGGAAAGTGATTTGTCTCGCGCTACGGCCAACGGGATTGATTACCGGGTTTCACGTCGCATGGGACACGAGCGATGATGAGGGTTCCTACGTTACGCTCGGAGGGCAGACCACGTTTGCCGCGAATGCTACGCTTTCCGCAGATGTCGGCGTGACTGATACAACGATCAATGTGACCGTTCCCGCTCAGTTGGATGGGGACTTGTTCACGATGCAGCCGGGGGCTCACCAAGCAAACAATGATGAACTTTTGCTATTCATCGTGAACCTCATTACTGGCGGCGGTCCATCGAGCATTGCCGACGATGAAAACGGGTATGCTGAGGTGGAATGTTGCAGCGTGAGCGCGTCAACACTGGTCAGCCCCGGCCATTATCAGTTGACCGTTTTACGCGGTCGCCTTGGAACGGTTGCGCAGGCGTTTAGCGCAGTTGCCGGACAAGTGGAGGTTTGGTTGGTTCCCCGCTCAAGTTTGGTGGAATATTCGCATGCAGAGTTTCCAGCCATGGTGCAGGGATTTTCGGTTGATACGGCAGTTCAGACGACGAGTTATTTCCGGCTGACACCTTACACTTACATCGCGGAATTGCTGTTGAGCGATGCATCAGCCATCCCATTCACGTTCCCGGTCAAGTCGTATGCCGCGCCACAGTTGGAACTCACGAGCCCGTCATCTTCGCCGCTCACGGTGACAGCGCCAACGTATCCTTACTCGTTTTCAGTTGCCGGAACATGGCTGTCGTCCAACGACAATTTGGTTTCATGGCGGGCCACACTTCAAAAGAGCACGGATACGAGCCCGCGCATTCTTGGCTCATCGGTGTTTGCGCGAACGGATTCGGCGGCGTTCAACCTGACTGCGGTTCTTGAGTCTGGCGGTTCTTATGTGCTCACGTTGCTTGGGACGGACTCCAACGGATTGAGCACAACGGCGGTGATCAACATCACAGCGACCGGGAGCGGAGCGAAGGCGGCGGTTCCGGCCTGGGCGTTTAAAGGGGTTGCAATGAGCCAAAGCACATCGGAAGCAACTGCGGCTGCGAATCCGAATTATGGCAGCATTGGGCCGCTGACTGCTGTTTGCGCGACACCGGGGAGTTCAGTCTTTTTTTCTGCGCGTTATTATTACGCTTATTACAGCATTCCAACCGGAGATGGCTACGAAGCGGGTTCTTGGACTTTTGGATGGTCAGCGTGGAGTGCATATCAAAATGTTAGCACCGTAACGCCGTTTCACGCTCAGGCTCTTATCCCGGTCGCCAATGGGTCGATTAAGATCGCGCTGCAACAGGAATTCCGCGCTTACGCCTCCGCCTCTGGGATGACAGACAGCGACGTGATTTATATCAACATTGTGGACTTTACATCCGCGCCTCTTTACTTTCCGGGCTGGTAAAGATTCGTATTGACAGTAAAGATGAGCCATGTTGAAATGAGAATTGAGGACACTACCCGGAATGCGTTTTAGGATGAATGGAGGGAGCCGGTGAAAATCGGTCAGCGCGAATTGACGCGACTCCCTCCGCCTTTCAAGTAATGCGGTAAATCCCCACTCGGATTTTTCTAAGCCAAGATGGAAGCAGCTTCATGAACCGCTCCGCTTCCTCGCGTTCCAAAAGTTGGTCCGCATAATCTTTAAGGAGCGTTGCGGGGCTGTTGCCGAGGAACTTTGCGACCTTGCCCGCGTCCTGATGGAATGCCAACAGATTGCTTGCCGCCGTGTGGCGGAGGATGTCTTGCGGCCATTTTTCGAAGCCGAGAAAATCGCGCAACCCGCGCAAGTAACGGCGTCGCGTCGAAAATGACATATCCAGCGGGCACCCCATGGCCTTTGCCACTCGGAGCCATTCGAGCGCAGGGGGTGACAGCGAAAGGTAAATCAGGCGCGGACGGCGGACTTTGGTTGAGTCTCCGTCAATACGGATTGTTCCTTTCCTGAGATCAATTTTTTCCCAATCCAGATTGTCGGCCTCTGCCTCCGGTCGAAGCCCTACAAAGAGCGCCAGAACGAACCACGCAAGGAAACGCGGTTGCTTGCGAATGCACCATGCCAGCGCCTTGCCATATTGATTCAGAGTGAGGGTTGACGGCCTCCCTTCGTCCACGCTGGACTTTTCCACTTTCTTGCATGGGTTCTCTCTGATCTGCCCGCGCCGCCATGCAATGTCGAACATGGCGGAGAGTCTGCCCAGGTTGCTATTGCGGGTGGTAGGAGCCTCATTTCTGGCATCGAACCATGCCGCGATCTCCGCAACGCCAAAGTCGGCAATGGGGGCGAATTCGCGCCCCTTGGCGAACATGTTTAAGTAAGCTTCGAGCCCGTCAATGTAACCCTCGCGCCGGTTCAATTTTCGCTTTGCAACGATTGTTTCGTCAATTGTGCGGCGCAGTGACCAGCAATCCTTTTTGGCCTTGGGCTGGCCTTTGGCGATGTTCCACACTTCGGCAAGCGTCCATCCCGCTCGCTTGATTTCGTCCAGCGTGAACATGAGGTCGGATTTTTCGCGAGCCGTCAAAATGGCCCAAGCCTTGCCGAACGCTGCGCGATCTTTCTGCGCGGCCTTCAACCCGGCGATGGCCTCCGGCTCGGAACGGAAGAATTGCCGCTTACGCTTCCCCCCGGCGAACGTTTCAATTTTCCAACGGGGTTCGCCGCGCACCATGCAGGGGATTACCTGCATACCGCCATTCTCCCCTTGTTGCCGTTTTGTTGCCGCGTCCACTGCTGTTTGAGTATGTTTGAGTGGCGCTCAGTATGACATTGAACGACAATGTAAGACAAGAAGAAAATATCGAAAATATCGTATATTTCGCTGGAATCCTTGGAAAACGCTGATGCTAAGGATGGTGGAGCCGAGGGGTCTCGAACCCCTGACCTCCACAATGCCATTGTGGTGCTCTACCAACTGAGCTACGACCCCATCCAAAGCGGCGAAAACTTAAGAACGCATCCGCCATTTGTCAAAACAAATCAAAGTCCGAGAATGCGCCGTCCTTGCTCGGTGATCATGGATTGATGCCATGGCGGGTCCCAAACGATTTCGACGACGGCTTCCTCCACGCCTGGAAGATAAAGCAATTTTTGCTGCGCATCACCGGCGATGGTCGCGCCCATGCCGCAACCGGGCGCGGTCAAGGTCATTTTGACAAAAACCAAACTGTTGCCGTTTGGCAGCGGTTCGATATGCATGTCATAGACCAGCCCAAGGTCGACGATGTTGACCGGGATTTCCGGATCGTAACAGGTTTTCAAAGTGTCCCAGACGAGCTTCTCGTCAACAGGGCCTTTGTGTTCGGCCTTGCTTTCGGCGGCAGTGCCTGCTTCAAGGCCAAGTGCGTCGGCATCACTTTGGGCGACGCGGAACAACCCGCCTTGCGTGTGGATGGTATAGCTGCCACCAAGCGTTTGGGTGATGTCCACAGGCGTGCCGGCGGGCAAAAGAATCGGGTTGCCGCTCGGGATTTGCACGACTTCGCAATCCCGTTTCAACTCCACAGAAGTAACGTTGTGCATATAGCAAGTTTCCGCCCGAAGGCCTGATGAGTTCAAATTAGCTGAATCCCGTCTCAAAGCCAAATCAAAGGTGCAGAACAGGGTTCATAAAGTAGGACAGGCTCGGACAAGCAATTGTCCTTTTCAACACCTTCTTGCGAAAATTTTGCGGTGATATTCTTCGAATCTGGCGAAAAGATTTTATGGCAGCATTGAAAGAAAGTTCCCTGACGCGCCGCAACTTTTTGCGGCAGACCGCGTTGACCACCACCGCGCTTTGGCTCGGCTCTCAAGTTTCCCGCGCTAAAATCAGCTCGCCGAGCAATCGACTGAACATAGGTATAATCGGCACAGCCAATCGCGCGCAGGCAAACATCGCCGGCGTGAGCAGCGAAAACATCGTCGCATTGTGCGATATCGATGACCATTATTTGTCCGCTGCAGCCGAACGATTTCCCCGCGCGAAGACGTACAACGATTTCCGAAAATTGCTGGAACGCAAAGATATTGATGCGGTGGTTGTGAGCACAGCCGACCACACGCACGCCGTCGCCACCATCGGCGCTTTGCAATCAGGCCGTCACGTTTATTGCGAAAAGCCGCTCGCGCACACGGTTTCCGAGGCACGATTGGTTTCAAAAATCGCGGCGCACCATCCGCACTTGGCCACGCAAATGGGAACGCAAATCCATGCCGGAAAAAATTACCGGCGCGTGGTGGAATTGGTCCAGTGCGGCGCCATTGGCAATGTGACCGAATGCCATGTCTGGTGCGATAAATCGTGGGGCGGAGAAGGCCGGCCGGTTGGAAGGCCGCCCGTGCCGGCGTATTTGCATTGGGATTTGTGGCTCGGTCCCGCGCCAGAACGCGCCTACAACCCGGATTATCTGCCCAAGAATTGGCGGCGTTGGTGGGATTTTGGCAATGGCACTCTCGGCGACATGGGATGTCATTACATGGATCTTGCGCATTGGGCGCTTGATTTGCATCATCCTTTGACCGTCGAAGCCGAAGGACCCGAGTTGAATCCCGACACTACTCCCGCCTGGCTGATTGTTCGCTATCAATACGAATCGCGCGCTTCGAAATCCCCGATTGACGTCACCTGGTATGATGGCGGCAAGCGGCCTGAACTGCTCGCGCGAGGAAAAATTTTTAATTGGAAGAACGGTGTTCTCTTTGTCGGGGACAAAGGCATGCTGCTCGCCGACTATGAGCATCATCATCTTCTTCCAGAATCTGACTTTAGAGGATTTGCCCCTCCGCCGCCGACGATTCCCGATTCCATCGGCCATCACAAAGAATGGATACAAGCCTGCAAAACGGGCTCGCCTACCACCTGCAACTTCGGCTACTCGGGCGCATTGTCCGAAGCGGTCTTGTTGGGCAACGTGGCCTATCGCGCGGGTCGCAAGCTGGAATGGGATAGTCTTTCTCTAAATGCCAAGAACTGCCGCGAAGCTTCAAACTATATACAGCGCGAACCCCGCAGGGGATGGATTATTTAGTAAGAATAATAAATTCCGCTGCACGATAAAATATTTTTGACCCATGAAGTATTATTTTAGTTGCCTTTGTTCCTGCCGAGGTATAGAGTGCACCTAATCCGATAAGTTCTGAAGGTTCTGAGGACCCATACTATGTATCCTGGATTAGCTGAAGCTAGCAAGGCAGTTCTACTGTTCCAACATGTGAAGGTATTCATTCAGAGTAAAGCAACCCGGCTTTATCTATCTGGCAACGACAAGTGGACTGCTGATCCCGACGAAGCGCGGGATTTCCGCAGTTCGCTCAAGGCAATGGATTTCCTGCAGCAGTTCAAGCAGGAACAGTCGCACATCATTCTCAAATTTGGCGACCCGAAATACGAC
>DASRBR010000605.1:0-3611 GCA_035653495.1 Verrucomicrobiia bacterium | reverse complement strand
GTGCTGGTGGACCAGCAGGGACGTGTGCGGGGCTGGACGGATGCACAGGGCCAATTGCACGCGTATTTCGATTCTACTGACCCCGCCGCGCGCGCGGAGATTCTTCCCGCCATTCAGCAATTGCTGCGCGAACCTTCAACCGCCACGTCATGATCACCCCGCTCGACTTGCCCGCTGTCAACGGTTCGCTCAACGGACTGAGCACCATTTTTCTCACGTTCGGATATGTGTTCATCCGGCGCAAGAACATGAACGCGCACCGCAATTGCATGATTGCGGCGTTCGTCACTTCGACGCTGTTTCTTGCGTGCTATCTCACGTATCATTTCTATCTCGCATACGTGCTGCACCGCGGCCCGACGCGCTTCACCGACCCGGCATGGTTCCGGCCCATTTACCTGACCATTCTTTTGACTCACACGCTGCTGGCGATGGTGATTGTGCCGTTGATTTTGATCACGCTAATCCGGGCGTTGCGGGAACGATTTGACCGTCATCGCGTCATCGCGCGCTGGACATGGCCGATCTGGATGTATGTCTCAGTGACGGGCGTGCTGATTTATTTTCTGCTCTACCAGATCTATCCGCAGCATGGATAGCAGTGGAAGATTAGGGCAACAACTTGCCAACAATTCCACTGACGGTTTTGCCGTCTGCGCGTCCGGCGGCCTTGGCTTGAACGGATTTGATGACCGGGCCCATGTCCTTTTTGCTGCTTGCGCCCAATTCCTGGATGGTTGTGCGAACGAGTTGTTCCAATTCTTCCGGACTGAGCGGTTGCGGCAAAAAGGATTCCAGCACCGCGATTTCCTGCTTCTCTTTTGCGGCAAGCTCGGGGCGTCCGCCCTTCTCAAATTGTTCGACCGAGTCCCGGCGCTTCTTGACTTCTTTTTGCACGATGGCCACTACGTCCGCATCAGAAAGGCTCTCCGTTTTGCGCTCGATTTGCGCGTAACCGAGGGTGGACTTGAGCATCCGCAAAGCCGACAAACGCTCGGCGTCCTTGGCGAGCATCGCGGCTTTGAGTTCCTGCGAGATGCGTTCCTGCAAGCTCATTCTTATTCGGTGGGTTTGAGGTTGCGCAGCGCATCGCGCATCTGCGCGGCCTTTTCGTAGTCCTCGTTGCTCACGGCTTCGTTGAGTTCGCGCTCCAATTTCTCGCGCTTGGTCAACGGACGGCGGGAATTAAGTTCATCAAGCCACGTCTTTAGTCCGTTCAGTTCGACACTCTGCTCCAGCATCTCCAACCGTTCGTGATCACGATAAAAATTGCGGATGTGCGCCATTCCTTCCTCGATGTGCCGCACACCGCCATCAAAATCATTGTCACGCAATGCCGCCGTCGCCAGCGCCCGCGCATGCATCATGAGCAACTGCGGCTTGAACTGTTGCAATGACCACGACAACTCCTCCGTCTCGGCGTGTTCGGATGCAAAATCGCACACCGCCAGGTTGCGCTCGGTGTCGCGGGCAACTCCCGCAAAATCCTCCAGTTGCCACAGGCAATTGTGCCGCTGGTAATATTGCAGCGCCTCGAATTGCAGCTTCGCGCAATCTTCCGCCTTCAGCCGGAAACCTTCATCATTGCCGTTGTGGGCGACCTTGTGCTTTTCAAGACGCGCCTGGTAATATTCATAAAGCGAAGGGTAGCCCAGCGGCCGTTTGCCATCGGGCCGGCCCTGGCAATTCATCTGCAAAATTCCCAAATCCAATCGCACTTGGAGCTTTTCGACACCATCCTTTCCGGTGAACTTCCTCACGGAAGCCGTGCCTGGTTGATAATCCCACTGGTCGAGGAGGTGCGAGATGTCGAAATTCATGCCGCAAAACTAATTGCAACCAGCGGGCAAGTCAACGCATCGCCGAGCCAATTTTGCCCCATCAAAACGGCAAGCACGCTCCCGCTCTGTTCGGCCATGCATTTTTTGGCTTTGGAAAATGACAGGTTCTCCCGTTAGAATTGCCAAAATGACCTTGCGCCGCGCGACAGACCTAAAATGAAGATCCTGCTCAATTGTCATCTTCCTTTTTTGCTGGCGCATGGAGGAATGCAAATCCAAATCGAACAAACCAAGGCTGCCTTGGAAAAAATCGGCGTGGACGTCGAATACCTGCGCTGGTGGGATGAATCGCAGAAAGGCGACATTCTTCATCACTTCGGTCTATTCGACACGGCGCTGACGAAATTGGCCCATCGGAAAAACTGGAAGGTGGCAATGACCGTATTGCTGACTGCACAGTGCAACCGTTCGGAACGGGAATATTTGGTGCGGAAAATTCCAATCCGAGGCGCACTGGCGTTGCTGCCACAAAAATTAAAAGCGCAGCTTCCCTGGCAAACCTATTTTGAATGCGATCGCGTCATCGTCGGATTGAAAGCGGAGCGGATGGTTTTGGAAAAGGTCTATGGCGTTCCCGGCGAGCACGTTTCAGTCGTGCCTTTGGGATTGAACGACGTCTTCCTGAACGCCGGGCCGGCATCACGCACGGATGACGCCCTGATTTGCACCGGGACCATCAGCCCGGCAAAGAATTCGCTGGAACTGGCGCGGCTGGCGCAGGCGGCAAAAACTCCAATGCTCTTCGTCGGCAAGCCGTTCGACTTGAAAGGCGCGTATTGGATGGAGTTTCAAAAATTGATCGATGGAAAAATTGTGCGGCACCATTCCCACGTGAGCAGCGCGCCGGAATTGATCTCTCTCTTGCAACGGGCGCGCGGTTACGTGTTGATGAGCCGCGCGGAGAATTGGAGTCTCGCCGCGCATGAAGCGGCAGCGTGCGGCCTGCCGGTGCTTGTGCCGAACCAGCGCTGGGCGCACGAGCGTTTTGGCGAACGCGCGCAATATTGGCCGGCAAATGGATTCGATGCGTCCGTCGCCGCATTGCGAAGATTCTACGACGCGTGCCCGCAACTTTCCGCGCCGGGAATCCGGCAATATTCGTGGGTCGAAGTCGCCCAGATTTTGTGCGGCGTTTATGGACAAATGCTGCAGCCTGCGCCAAAGCCATGAAAGTGCTCTTCTATTGCCTCACACCGTTGGCCCTGGCGCAGGACGATTTGCAATCGCAAATTATCGGAACGAAAGAAGCTTTGGAACAATTGGGGGTCGAGGTGGAATTCTTGCGATGGTATGACGGCAGCCAAAAAGGCGACATACTTCATTTTTTCGGACGCATGCCCATTGAAATGTTTCAGCAGGCCCGTGAAAAGCGCATGAAGATTGTTATCGCCGACGATTTGACGGAGCAAACCTCGCTTTCAGCGGCTGAACTGCGCTTGCAACAGATGGCAATCCGGTTCTTGGAGAAGGCTGCGCCTTCTCTCAGCGCGGGCATTTATAACTGGCCCGTTTACCGAAAGGCGGACGCATGCATCGTGAGCACAACCCGGGAAGCGCAGTTGATGAACGAATTGTTTCGCGTGCCAAAAGAAAATGTGCACGTGATTTCCTGCGGCGCGAGGGAGTCAATGACTTGGACAGACACCGCCAAAAAGTTAAAGGCGCTTTACGAAGATTTGTTGAGCAGTTCGCGGTAAATCTCCACGTGCCGTTGCGCAATCAGTCGTGGATGATACCGTTCATTCATCATGCGCGAGATGCCCTCCGGCT
>DASRBR010000604.1:0-3014 GCA_035653495.1 Verrucomicrobiia bacterium | reverse complement strand
ATAATCCGTTATCTCGCGCCGTCCATCCGCCGTTCGGCCGATCCCCAATCGCAACCGCGCGAACTCCCGGCTGCCCACATGCTGCTCGATCGATTCGAGCCCGTGATGCCCGCCGCTGCTTCCGCGCGGCCTCAACCGGATTTCGCCCAACGGCAAATCCGCATCGTCCACCGCCACCAGCAAGCGCGCCAACGGCACCCGGTAAAAACCGGTCAGCGCGCCGACCGCTTCGCCGCTCGCGTTCATGAACGTCTGCGGTTGGGCAAGCAACACCGTCCTGCCGTCCCGTTCCCACCGCGCCACTCGCGACTGAAACTTCTTTTCGTCGGACCAATTCGTCCGCCATTTTTCCGCGAGCCGTTCCACCAGTTGAAAACCGATGTTGTGCCGCGTCCGGGCATACTTTGCGCCGGGATTTCCCAACCCCACGATGAGATGCAAATTCTCCATGGCCGGGTCGGGCCGGGCGGCCGGATTTCTCCAGGCCGCCTGAAATTATTTCTTTTTCTCGGCCTTCTTTTCCGCGCCTTTTTCCGGCGCCTTCTCGGCTGCCTTTCCAGCAGCGGGAGCAGCGCCTTTGTCGGCCGCTTTTTCGCCGGCTTTCGCCGCGGGAGCAGCAGCGCCTTCCGCGCCCTCTTCCTTCTTCTCTTTGATCATCTCGACCTCGGCAGTGCCGGCGGCTCCGGCCTCGGCAGCGGCAGCTTCGGCAGCTTCGCTGATCGGCGCGGCCACGGCGATGACCGAGATGTTCTTGTCGCCCAAAATTTCGACGCCCGCCGGCGGTTTGATGTCTCCGATGTGGATCGCCTGCCCGATCTCAAGATGGCTCACGTCTAAAACGATGACCTCCGGCAAATCCTTCGGCAATGCGCGCGCCTTCACGCGGAACAGAACGTGTTCCAAGATGCCGCCGCCGTTCTTCACGCCCGTCGCTTCGCCGCTCGTTTCCACCGGGACCATGATGGTCACTTTTTCATCCTCGGCCACTTCATGAAAATCCACATGCAGCATCTTCCCGCTGAGCGCGTGATGCTGGACTTCCTGCACCAGGGCCAGGCGATGCGGACGCTTGTCATCCTTCACGGCAAGGTCCACGAGCATGTTCTCGGAAGCCGAATGGTGAATCAGGTTTTCGAGGTCCTTCGCTTGCACTTCAAGGTTCTGCGGTTCGGCTTGCCGTCCGTAAATGACGGCCGGGATCCGCCCGCCATCGCGCAATTTCTTTGCGCCCCCACGCCGGGACTGCGTGCGGGGATAAGCATTCAGTGATACAGATTTCATTTTCTTATTCCATCTCCGGCGGCGACACCTCAACTGGTGCGCCCACCCTTAAATTCAAACAGCGAAGTGACCGACGAATTGCTGTTAATGCGGTTAATGGCTTCGCCCAACAAACCCGCCACCGACAATGTCTTGACGTTCAGTCCGTCAATATCGGGGCGTAGGACACTATCAGTTGTTATCAATTCGTCAATATTTGATTTTTTCAACCTTTCAACGCCAATCTCGTTCAAAATGGCATGGGAAACGCAGGCCAAAATCCGTTTTGCACCCTTCTTTTTCAGCAAAACCGCCGCCGAGGTCAGCGTCCCAGCCGTCTCCGTCAAATCATCCACCATCAAGACGTTCTTCCCACGAACTTCGCCTATCATCGTCATGGATTCCACCTCTGTGGCGCTTTTTCGGCGCTTGGCCACAATGGCCAGGCCCGTATCCAAAACCTGCGAATACGCGTGCGCCATCTTCAACCCGCCCACGTCCGGGCTCACCACAACCAAGTCTTTGAGCTCCAATCCTTTAAGATAATCATACATTACCGGCGCGGCGTAAAGATGGTCCACCGGGATATCGAAAAACCCTTGGATTTGCTGGGCATGCAAGTCCATGGTCAGAATGCGGTTGGCGCCGGCGGCAACCAAGAGATTGGCAACCAATTTTGCGGTGATCGGCACACGCGGCTGGTCTTTGCGGTCCTGGCGCGCATAACCATAAAATGGGAGGACTGCCGTGATCCGCGAGGCGCTGGCCCGGCGCACCGCATCCATCATGATGAACATCTCCATCAAATGATGATTGGTCGGCGGCGAAGTCGATTGGATGACATAGACGTCCTCGCCACGGACATTTTCCTCGATCTTGACGAACGTTTCGCCATCCGGGAAGGCGCTGACCACGCACTTGCCCATTTCGATGCCGATGTATTCGCAAATCTTGCGCGCCAACGGTTGGTTCGATGTGCCGCTAAAAACTTTCACGATTCGTTTATTCTGCTCAGTTCGATTTCGCCAAAAACAAAAAGCCACCGACATCGGTGACTTTCAAAACGGTTCGATGACTTTACCAATGAACAAACATGGCGCAAGCGCAAACGTAACATAATCGTTGCAAGAGCAGGCGGAGCCTGCACCCAATTTTTGGTAGGGCATTGGCAGTCTGCTAAGACCTGCCGCGCGTCCGTCCCCGAGCATTTGCGCTGACGAAACTCGGCGGACAAGGCTGTCCGCGTTCCGACGTGATCCGGCTCATTACGGAAACATCGAACATCGAACATCGAACATTGAACGCCCAATCGCAGGAAATCAGGAACATTCGATGTTCGGTGCCCGCCCCGACATCCGATGTCGGGGTTCATGTTGGATGTTCGATGTTTCATTGCTTTGGGTTATGCGCCTTCTGCATGATTAAAATTTTTTTAAAAAATAGCGTGGTTTATCGTGGTTTAGCGTGTCGTAAGTGCAACCAGGTGAAACAAGGTGAAACGCCTGCGACCATTGGAACCATATATGGAACAAAAAAGCGCCAAAATGACAGGGAATGCCACGAAGCTCCAAACGCCCAACATCCAAGCTCCATGGAAGCACCAATTCCCAAGTGCCAAGACCGATGCGCACGTTGGCAAGGAGATCGTTTGGTGATTGGCATTTGAACGTTCTCTGGCGCTTGGATGTTGGTATTTGGTGCTTTACGAATGGCTGAACCCGTTGCCAACTCGGGATTTCGGACCTCACAGATGC
>DASRBR010000603.1:0-5370 GCA_035653495.1 Verrucomicrobiia bacterium | reverse complement strand
CAATGAGCGCGGCGACGGCGGTTGCGTGACGATTCCCCATGGCGGTTCATGGGCTGAGGCGCGCCGGTTTGCCTTGCGCAACGCCGGGTGGCTCGAACAACGCTTGCAGCAGGAAAAAACGAAGGCCGCGCAGGTTGATGATCACATTTTGTTCCGAGGCGAACGCATGCCACTGACGGTTTTTCAGAAGTATCACCTCGCCAACAGCAAGTTGCACGGGGTGATTGATGTTTCGCTGAGCGAATTGCGGGCGCGCGCGAACACGTTTTTGCGCACGCTCGCGGAACGCGAGTTGCCGTCGCGCCTGGCTGAACTGGCCGCGGCGCATGGATTGACCGTCCGGCGCGTTTTGGTGCGCAATCAGCGGTCGCGCTGGGGTTCATGCTCGGTCAAGGGGGCGATCTCGTTGAACTGGCGTTTGGTGCAGGCGCCGGAATTTGTGCGCGATTACATCATCGTGCATGAATTAATGCATCTGCGCGAAATGAACCATTCGGCGCGGTTCTGGAAACTGGTGCATGCCGCGTTCCCGCAGACGAAGGACGCGGAACGTTGGCTGAAGGCGCACGGCGGGTTGTTGAGGAGTTAGGCTATCACTGAATCAACCGGATCGTCAGCGGATAATGGTAACAGCCGCCGTCCGCAGCCTTGACCGCCGCGACGATGGATAAAATCAGAAAACTGATCACAATGCAGATCCAGAGAAAAACACCAAGGCCGAAAAAAAGGACCAGCGGGAAGCAGCAAAGCCCATAAAGAAAGACTGAGATGTGGAAGTTTAAAGCTTCCCTGGCGTTGGCCCTGACGTACTCCGATTCCTGTTTCATCACCAAATAGACCACCAGTGGGAAAATCAAGTAGCCGATGCCCATATATGATGATAGATGGCAAAGCACGCTCCACAATTTGTCGCTGCCGTTGCGCGGTGCGATGGCTGGCGGCGCGTTGATGAGAGGCGGTGGTGCTGGTGAAAACGGCGGCGGCGTTGCTGATGTTGATGGCGGCGTTTCCATACGATGTCCTTTCTCCTGCTTCCAAGTCCAATTTGAGTTAGCGTGGGGTAAAGTCAAGCGCATGTTGCGCCCCTTCTTTCGTTCAAATAGTGTCACGATTTTTAGTTCGAATCGTCACTTGACGGCGGCTTGGACGGGGGTTTTACTGGCTTTGCTTAAACGTCTGCAACCATAACTTTCAAAACATACCAACTGTGAAACACCTTATCCTCTCTCTCATGATTGCGTCCGCGCTGGCGTTTTCTGCCCGCGCTGATGAAACTGCCAAACTCACTAACGTCCATCTTTGCTGCGACAAATGCGTCAAGGGCGTGGACAAAGCCGTCAGCGGCGTCTCCAACGTCAAGGCGACGTGCGACAAGGAAGCCGGAACTGTGGAACTCACCGGTCCGGACAAGGAATCAGTGCAGAAAGCAGCCAATGCGCTGGTCGCCGCCGGTTATTTCGGCGAAAGCAGTGACGTCAAACTGGATGCTTCGTCCGGCGCGAAGGACGCGAAAGTCGAAAAGATGACCATCAACGGCGTGCATCTTTGCTGTGCCAAGTGCGTCAAGGCGGTGGACAAAGCGCTCAAGTCCGTTCCCGGCGTGACTGGCAATACCGCGACCAAAGGCGCCGATTCGTTCGAGGTGACCGGCGATTTCAATGCATTGGAAGTGATGAACGCGTTGCAGAAGGCGGGCTTGACCGGCAAGGCTGAGTAAGCGCGTTCAGCTTTGCTGGAGGATTGAAGGTTGCTGGATTTGCAGACACAGCTTCGGGCTGTGGCTGCGTCGCGGTCCCCCTCACCCTTGCCCTCTCCCCAAGGAGAGGGATACGTTTCTACCGCGTTTGACGCTACTAACGCTTCGGCAGCATCGAATGTGGGATCATTGCTCCTTCTCCCCAAGGGAGAAGGCCGGGATGAGGGGGAAGAAAACGTTGAACACCTGTCATTGTAGCCATCCCTGATGGGCTTGGACCTGGCTTTTTTGTTCCGCCTCATTATCCCTCATGACTTAAGCTTTTCTAAAATTTCACGCCCAGGGAAGTGCGGACTTGAAGGTCGTTGTTGGGTATGCCCGCGGCGGGTGCGGTGTCGTAAAAATCGACGACGCTCAGGTTCCACGCGAGATGCCAGAACAACGCGTAAGAGAGGGTGGATTCCAGGCGCATGCGAAACTGGGTCGCGTAACCGACGCGCGGGAAATATTCAAATTTCTCCGTGAGGGTCATTTGCTTGTTCAGCTTCCACATCATGTCCTGCCCGAGGCGAAAATAGGCGCTGTCAGTCCGCGTCCCGTCGGAACGGTCTTCGACCTGGTAATTCGCGCCCAATTCCAGGTTCACGGCAAAATTGGTCTGGTTGAACCAGTGAAAGCCCAAGCCCGGTCCGTCTTCATAATGCCGGTTGATCAGGCGGACCTCATCAAAGAAGGCCCCGCCGAGATTATACACATACCATTTTCGCGTAAGGTCGAAATCGGATTTGACGCTGCCGGCCACGCGATTGTCGGAAAGAAGGCCGGAGGTTTTCCCGTAGGCGGCATCAAAGGTAATGATGTTGCGGAAGAACCGCTTGGGATCGCTCGCGTAGGGCTGGGCATAGCTCAGGTTGGCCTTGCCGTAATAAAGTTGATGGTCCGCCGCGCCGCGCTCCAAGTCCGCGCCGACGGCTGCATCGCCCTTCCAACGACGCCAAAAGGTGTTGGTGTTGACCACCTTGACCTTCACCAACACGACCATGTTCGTGCCGGAAAAGAGATTCGTGCCCACGAGTATTTTGGTCACGTTGGTTCCCGGGGCATTGGTCAGGATTTCGAGGGAATGGATTTGCGCCACCGGTATGGTCAGTTGCTTGATCCATATGTTCGACAAAACGAGTTCATTGGTGGTTTGCGAAATGACTTCGCCGGCGATGCGGTCGCCATTAAGCAGATGCAAGACGACATTTTCCGCCCGGGCAAAACCGCCGGCAAACAGGAGCGCCAATATGAGAACGCGGCAGAGTCGTTTAACGTACAGGAGGCGGGATGACATTGGTCAGGGATGGCCTGCTGGTCGGGATATCGGTGTCTGAGACGTATCGCGCGCCTCCAAAAATCACCACTTTGCCGTTATCGTCCATTCTGAGATGAGGGGCGGAATCGGTGTAAACATAGGTCTGGCGCACCCGCAGGTCGCCATCGGTATTGAAGACGAAATAATTGTATTTCCGCGCGGCATCCTGATAGAGCAAGTGCAGGTTGCTGTCCTGGTCGATGCGAGTTTGCGGGTCGCTGAAGGAAATCATGGGGCCGACGGGCGTGACCTTGAAGGTTTTGGTTTCCATCGCGTCGGTGAGGCGGAAATACAATTTCATGCTGCGGGACATGGTGGCCTGTTGAAGGATGTATTTGCGCACTTCCGGCTCGTTATGATTGGTGGGAGATTGCGGAATGCCGAACTCCTGCTCCCAAATCCGCACTCCCTGCACGACGTCGAAAAAGACCGGCTTGCTGACCAGCGCCTTGTCCCAATCCTTGATGCGGATGGTGGCGGTGACGGAATAACGGCCGGGGCGCGCGATCAAAAAATAAGGCGCAAGGTCCGTGCGCGGGGTGGTGGCCATTTCGGCGGAGCGGATATTGAAATCATGCGGTTGGGGCGGTTCGCCCGACTTGAGGACCACCAGGCCGTCTCGCGCCTCGACGGAAAAGGAGAGCCAGTCTTCCTGGCCAAACAGCAACGTCTGGCCGGAGTGATTGACGACGCGCACCTTGACCGGGATGGCTTCATTGGCAACGTACTGGCCCTGGCTCATCAAGACCTCGACCGACACTTGCGCGGAAAGGTTCCACGCAAAAAGCGGCAACAGCGCAAGCGCTAAAACTAACTTCTTCATTTTGCCATTTTAATGACCCGGAGCGATGACAAGCAAGCAGCAAAACTCCACGGTTGGGCCCTCATTGAGAGCACGACACGTGAGATGGACGCGGCGCTGAAGATGTTTATTCAGCCTTTCGAGCCGCAGGGGACATCGGGAAATGGGCGCGGTTTTGAAGCAGCCAGAAATCTTTGATGGCTTTGACCATGACGATCAATTCGTCAACCTTGCTGGGTTTGACCAGATAACCATTTGCGCCTTGAATATAAGCGCGGTGGATGTCCGCTTCCTGGTTGGAGGAAGTAAGCATCACGACCACGAGGGTCGAAAGCTGCGGCGTGTTGCGGATCCATTTCAGCACTTCCAAACCTGAAGTGCCGGGCATGTTCAGGTCCAGCAGGATCAGCCGCGGCAAGGGCGTGGATGGATTCGGAGTCAGAGCGTGGCAGGAAAGGTATTCGATGGCCGCCTTGCCGCTGTTGACCACGACGAGCTGGCTGTTCATTCCTGCTTTCGCAAAGGCATGCTGCACGAGAAAGGCGTCGTTCTCATCATCTTCCGCATAAAGAATGAAATTAGTTGCGTGCGCGCTCATTCAAGGAAGAGAGTTGAGGGCAAATTCACGGCCGGAAGTTTGGCCGTTCTCGTGCTGACTGTCATGGTTAATTTTAACATGGGAGTTAAGCTTTGCCCAGAGCGGCGGAAAAATACTAAGTTTGTTTTTGCGCATGCGTTGGTTCGGCAGTTTCGGCGCGGGCCAGTTCAAGCCAGAATGTGCTTCCCTTGCCCGGTTCCGATTCAACCGCCACGCTGCCGCCCATTCGTTCCGCCGCCTTTTTGACGATGGCCAGGCCGATGCCTGTGCCTTCGTAGTGATTGTCCAACCGCTGAAAGATCTGGAATATCCGCTCGTGCGCCCCTTGCGGGATGCCGATGCCATTGTCCTGGAAAAACACACGAACGCGGTCGCCGCGTTCTTCGGCCCAGACGCGAATTTTCGGCTGAACGCCCGGCGCGACAAATTTCACCGCATTGCCGAGCAGATTCGAAACGCATTGCGTGAGCGTTGCTTCATTGGCCTTGACCAGCGGGAAGGCGCCTGACAATTCGATGGTCGCGTTGGGCGGCTGAAGCGTGGGATAGGTTTCCAAAATGCCGCGCACGAGCACGGAAACATCCACCGGCACGAGCGGCAATTCGGCGCGCATCAAGCGGCTGTAATTCAAACCGTCCTGGATGAGCCGGTCCATGCGGATGGTCGCCGTGCGGATGCGTTTCATGTAATTCTCCGCGGTCGGGCTGACTTTTCCGCATTCTTCCTCCAGCAATTGGGTGAAGCTGTTCATCGCCCGCAATGGGCCGCGCATATCATGCACGATGCTGTAGGAAAAACCTTCAAGGTCCGCGATCATCTCGTTCAAGCGCGCGGTGCGCTGCTGCACGAGCCGTTCCAGATGCAACGCGCGGCTGGCAAGCTGCTCGTGCGCTTCCTGCAAGGCTTGCTCCGCCTTT
>DASRBR010000602.1:0-4672 GCA_035653495.1 Verrucomicrobiia bacterium | reverse complement strand
TAAATTCGGTGGCCGTCAATTCGATGGCCCGTCCTTTGATGCTGGCTTGATGGCGCGGAATGTCGAGGGCCAAATCTTTGACTGTGATCTGGTCGGCTTTCTCGGTTGTGGGCGGACCTTTGCGAAGCAGGCGTTTGATGCGCAAGACCAGTTCGCGCGGGCTGAACGGCTTCGTGACGTAATCATCCGCTCCCAATTCCAAGCCGAGCACGCGGTCGATTTCCGCCGCCTTGGCCGTGAGCATGATGATGGGCGTGGCCGAAACGCGCTGGTCGCGGCGCAAGATTTTGCAGACTTCCAGCCCGTCCACTTCCGGCAGCATCAAATCAAGAATGATGAGGTCCGGCAGCGCGGATCGGGCCTTTTTCAAGGCTTCATCGCCATCTGCAGCCGTGAGCACTTCGTAACCAGCCGCCTTCAAATTGAACTTGATCAGTTCAATCGCATCCGGCTCGTCGTCCACTACGAGGATCTTCGACATCTTAAAAGGTCTGGTTAACATGGACGCTGGCATTCGACAAGCGCGGTAAAGTCACAAACAGGTGACGGTTCGGTTACGGTTTTCATCGCCGGGCGGACGGGGAAAATGGTTTTGGAGGAGCCAGTAATTTTTGAGGCGTTCGCAGGCTTCGGCCATGCGTTCGAGATTGCTGGATTTAACCAGGTAAGCGTTCACCCGCTGGTCAAACGCGAGATTGATTTCGCTCTCCTGGTTGGCCGAGGTCAAAAAAATCACCACCAACCGTTTTAACTCCGGGTCTTTTCGGATTTCAGCCAGCGTTTGCATGCCGTCCATGCCCGGCATTTTCATGTCGAGCAAAACGAGCACGGGGAATGGGAACCGGTCGCGATCCGCATACTGGCCCAACCCGCGCAAGTATGCCAAAGCTTGTTGCCCGTCGGGAACCACTTCGATCCGATTGGTCACCTGCGCCTTCTCAAAGGCGCGACGGATAAAGTACGCGTCCTCGGCACTGTCTTCGGCCAGCAGGATTGGCTGATGGTTCATAAGGTCGTCAATTCCACTTCGGCGATGATGGCATGAGCAGGATTGAAATACAAGAAAAGGGCACAAAAGTGCGGAAACAGGAGCGATCAATCAACGACGTTGAACATCACTCACTTGCAGTTCAAGAAGACGCGGTCAAACTTTTGTCAGCGATGGCGCGGAGCTTTTGGGCATCGAGGAATCAGTTCCCAGCAAGGCCCATTGCAAACTCAGTTTCGGGGTGATTTTGCTGAAATTTTCAAAACCCACCGGTTTGACGAGGTACGCCGCAGCGCCGAACTCCATGGCTTTGGAAATATGCTCGTCGTCCTGCGAGACGGTCAGCACGACCACCTGCAAGTTGCGCGTCCGCTCATCCGCCTTGACCTCGCGAAGCACTTCAAGCCCGTCAACCTTCGGCAGGTTCAAATCCAACAACATGACTTGCGGATTGGTTTCCATGCGACGATTGGCATATTGTCGCCGGCAGAAAACGAAATCGAGCGCCGCCGCGCCGTCGCGGACGACGTGGATTTTGTTGGTCAGGCCCGCTTTGCGAAATGCTTCGAGCGTTAATTCAACATCCGCCGCTTTATCCTCGACAAGCAGCACGTCCACCAAACTGTTTGCGCGGCCGGTGGACGGGTCCGAGAGAACACGAGCTTCACCGCGATTAAAAAGCGAGCCGATGGAAACGCCCAATGCAACGGCAATCTTGTAAATGGTTTCGAGGGAAAGATTGCGCGCGCCCCGTTCGATGTCGGTTATGTAAGTGCGGTGCAAATCGGCGCGTTCAGCGAGCGTCTCCTGGGAAAGCCCTAGACGGATGCGCTCTGATTTGACTGCTGCGCCAAATTCTTTTTTTTGTTCTTGCGGCTGCATCCCGAAGTGTGTGCGAGTGTAAAGAGGAGAAATGCTTCTCATCTACAGACTATAAGTGACAGATTGAAAAGATTTTGCGTTTCTAAATACATCAAATGTCGTATGCCGGAAACTCGCAAAATGCGAACAAAACCACCTGCTGATTTGCAGCCCTGACCGCCGATTGGAAATAAAAATTTTCCGGGCAGATGAATGAATATAGATGATTTAGGGAAAAAATGAAACCACCGCTGCAAGTATTTGATTTGTTAATGGAAAGTTTAAGCGATGTAGCAAGTGCGCGTAAATTTTGCGATCGGCCCTGTCTCCTCAGCGGCTGCAAGCTTTCTTGAAGCATTCCAAACCCAATAGGGGATTGTCTATTCAGCCAAAGGTGAGATTCCGGCTATCCGGTCGGCATGTAAATCGTGAAAACCGTGCCCTCGCCGGCCTTGGAATTCAGATGCAGGCATGCCTTGGCTTCCTTGACGAGGCGTTGCACGACATTCAAGCCAAGCCCCGTCCCTTGATTGGCTGATTTGGTGGTGAAATAGGGATCAAAAATCTTGGGCATGATTTCGGGAGGAATGCCGGGCCCAGTGTCCATTACTGACAACGCAAGCAAGGGCGCCTGGTTGCCGAAACCTTCGCGATTGAGCAACCGGTCCTCGGGGCCGTCAACAAACTGTGAAAGGTCCAGCGGATGGGGAAGCAATTTTCCATGGATGTGGACGGAATGTTTTTCCGGCGAGCATTGGAAAGCATTGACCGCAAGGTTGAGCAGAATCTGGATGAGATCGGTGCCGTTGATTTTCACGTTCACATCCTGCTTCAGCGGCTCAATCTTAAAATCGTTGTTCTTGACGCTCGGATGCACGCGGATGAGCTGGTGCAGGTCGCCCAGAAGCTGGTTGACGCCGACGGGCGTGGCATCCTCCGCGTTTTTGCGCAAAAAGCTGAGGTAACGGCGGGAGATTTCGATGCAATTGGTCACCTGGCGCGTGATGGTTTTCAAACGGTCCTTGAGAAAATCCAAATCCTCGCCCTCGATGCGGCTGTTCGCGCCGATGCGCTGGCTCATCAACTGAATGAAACCGGAGATGACGGTGAGCGGCCCGTTGATGTCATGAATGATGCTGGCGTAAATCTCGCCGCGGGTGCGCGTGATTTCCTCAACGGTTTTCTGGTGCTGCAATTCCTTTTGTAATTCCTCCAACTGCTGCGCGTTGTTGCGGATTTCCTCGCCGAGCGAGCGCCGTTCGACCGCATTGGCAACCGCCTTGCGCATAGTTGAGATATCGAACGGTTTGTTCAGGTAATCGCACGCGCCGAGCCGCAACGCCAGACGCAACGTGTCCACCGTTTCGTAGGCCGTGAGCATGATGACTTCGATGCCCGGGTCAATGGCCTTGAGTTGCTCAAGCAATTCGACCCCGGACATACCGACCATGCGAATGTCCGTGATGGCGACATCAACCCTGTTTTGGCGCGCGAGTTCGATGGCGCGCGCGCCGTCATTGGCGATGAGCAAGTTGTAATCGTCCTTGAACACCACGCGCAAGGATTGGCGCGGGCCCTCCTCGTCGTCCACGATCAACAGTGTTCGTTTCTGTTGCTGGGCCGTGATGTTCGCCGACATTTCAAGGCTCGCATCTAACATGGCCCGATTTAACCATGTTCGCAGAATAAATGCAACAGAAGGGATGATGTGAGGCCGTCATTCCCTTGCCTTTTTGGGAGGGACAGTTAATTGATGTGAAAACCTTCGCCGGGCGAGACGGGCAGGGTGATGCGCACGAGTCCGGACGTGCCCGGCTTGGAGGTCACGATTTCCAGCTTGCCATGATGGCGCTCTATGATTTTGCGGCTCACGGTCAAACCAAGGCCGAGCCCGACGTTGCGCGTCGTGAAGAACGGCGTGGGAATTTTCTCGCTGGCTTCCGCCTTGAACCCCGAGCCGTTGTCCTGAATCTCAATCTGCACATCCGCCGGGCCTGCGCCATTGCCTTCCGCGTGGATGGCCACGCCGATCCTTGGATCGGACGGATTGGCTTGCAGCGCATTGAGCATCACCTCGGACAAGGCGTGCTTGAGCGCGGTGCGGTCGCCCGTGATGATGATTGGCTTGGCGCCGTTTTTGTAATCGAGCTTTGAAACTTTGGCGGCCTGGTGTTTCTTGGCTTCTTCGAAAGCATCTTCAATCAGGCGTTCCATCGGAAACGCTTCCATCGAGGCGGCCGAATCGCGCGCCAGGAAACGCATCTGATTGATGAGCCGGGTCACGCGTTTGACACTGTCCGCCATGGCTTCTTCGAGCGTGGCGCGGAATTCCGGGTCTTTGTAACGTTCTTTGAGAAGCTGTTGATGCGTGGAAAGCGGAACGAGCGCATTGCCGATTTCGTGCGCGAGCCGGTCGGCCATGGTGCTGACGAGCCGCAGATTGGCCGCTTCCAATTCAAGTTTGCGGAGCTGCTCGCTTTGCGAGAGGTCCTCGGCCATCAACAACGCCGAAACCGGCAGGACCGAGCCGGTCTTTTGGAAGGGAACGATGCTGACGTTGAAGATCGCGTTCGGCGTGTCTTCGGGCTGATATTTGAAGGGCGCGATGGCCGTTCCAGTTTTCAATACTTGGTAAACTTTGCCACCGAGCGCGGGCGGAAGATCGCTGAATTCAAATTCCGAGCCGCGACGGGCCGTTTTGCTGAACGTGACGCGCGCCGATTTGTTGGCGTGAATGACGCTTAAATCCTGCGCCACGACGACACAGGCGCTGCTCAATTGCCGGAAAATGTCGGCCATCAGCGCGTGATTACCGACCAGTTG
>DASRBR010000601.1:0-4212 GCA_035653495.1 Verrucomicrobiia bacterium | reverse complement strand
CATTTGAATCGGATGCGCGCTAACGGTTCCGGGTTCTGAGTTCCGAGTTCCGAGTTGGGGATTTTTTCTATCCTCAATCCTCTATCCTCGGTTGATCGTCGGGGTTCTGCGCTGCCTGCTGTGTCGGATAATGTCGCATTGTGTCGGATAATGCCGCGTGGGAGCTCGGAAAGCTTGTTCACCGTAGTCTTGCGGAGGTGAGCCTTGTCCGCGTGGGCATGAAATGGTTCAAGTTGTAAGCATGCGTAAGTACTTGAAAACTCGTTTAAAGCCACTTAGACCCGCTTTAACCCGCCAAAAAACACCCCCCCCTCCCCCCATGGGGAGTTCATGGTTTAAAGTTGCGATCTAGCCGAGCGCGAACGTTTCGCCATCACGGCTGGCTGGGTGTGGTGACGTAAGCAACCAAGTCGCGCACGTCCGATTCGCTCATGTTGTCAATCAAACCTTCCGGCATCATGGAAAGCTTCGATGCCGTGATGGACTGGATTTCGTCGCGTGGCAAAACGACCTTTGCACTGGCGGTTTGAATGGTAACGGTCCGCTCTTTTTGCTCGGCAATGATGCCGCTTAACACGCGGTCGTCTTTCATCTCGACAACGGACATTTTGTAGTTCGCCGAAACCACGCCGCTGGGATTGGTCAGCCGTTCGAGGAGATAATCCATGTTCGTGCGACCCGAGCCGGTGAGGTCGGGGCCGATGCTTGCGCCTTCGCCGTAAAGCCGGTGACAAACTTCACAGGTTTTTTGGAAAAGTTGATGGCCGTGTTGCACGTTGGCGGTCTTGAGAACATCGGGGGTGAGTTTGGCCTTCCATGCCGCCATCTGGCGCAACTTGTCCTCGCTGGTGGTCTGGAATTCGCCCCATTGCTTGACGAGAAGCGCGTCCAGTTTCGCATCGCCCAACTGATGGATTTGCCGCGCGTCGAACGCCGAGATGTCCCGCCGCGGAATTTTTTTATCGCCGATGGCTTGGAGCAGTTTGGTTGCGAATGGCGCGCGGGAGGTCAATGTGGCGATGACATCGGGACGAATATCGGGTTGAAAATGCGGATAATTCGCGACGAGCTGCTGGGCCAGGCTCGGGTCGGTGAATGTCGCCAAACCTTGCACCGCAGTTCGCGCCATCGCCTTGTCGCCAAGCAACGACATAATGACCGACAACAAATCCGGCGGCCGATTTTCGACCAATGTTTGCAAGGCAGTCCGGCGTTGGTCAGGAGACGCGCTTTCATCCAGCGCCACGCGGCGCAATTCCTTGATGGCGCGGTCGTCACCGAAGATTGCTCCCAATTCCGTCGCGCGGCTTTGCACATTCTTATCGGAACTGGCAAGGAAAACATTTGCCGCCGCATCCCACGAATCTGGCTTCCTTGCCTTGCGCCAGCCTTGCAACGCGAGCGAAACGCCATCCAAAATCGCCAACTGCTGTTCAGTGGAACCTTTTTTCGCCGCGCTTTTTAAGAGGGCGCTGACGAGCGCGGGTTGATGCTCGATTTCTTCCGCGATGCGTCGCGCGATGAATTTTTGCAGCACCGGAATTTTGGTTTGCCATTCCAATTCCAAAAACTTTTCGGGAACCGCGGCGAACATCGGCTCAATGCCGTACCAGAACATCAGCGGAAGATTGTGGTCGCCCACGTCCTCACTGTGCGCGATGAGTGCTCGGGCCAAATCGCCGCGTTCGGCGGCGGGCAGGCGTTGCAAGGTGGATGCAAGTGTGAGCCGAACAAGGCCGGATTCATCGTGCCCGGCCATGTGGACAAATTTTTTGAGAGCTTGCGGGCTGACATGTTTGTCATCCGTCAGCAGCTTGATTGCCCAAACGCGGACGTTTTCGTCTTTTGCATCGAGCTGGCCTATCAACCATTTTGGCGGCACACCGCCGCTGGTGGCCAGCGCCCACATGGCGCGCAGCTTGAGCGGAATTTCCGTTTGTTCGTCGAACATCTTATGCAGGCTGGCTTGCGCCGCGCTCATGTCCTTGCCGGAAGCCGCGCGTTCCTGCAGCAGCAACCGCGCCTTCCTCGCATACCAATCGTTCTTGGCGAGCTGGAGTTGAACGAGTTGTTCGTCCTTGAGCGCGTCGAGATTGGTCACGATTGGCGCGTTCGGCGTCCCGTAAGTGATTTTGTAAATGCGGCCGGAGGTGCGATGGACGCCGTCGTCGTCGTGGCATTCGCCAGTATCGCAATAATCGGCCACGTAAACGCCACCGTCCGGGCTGTTGATCAAATCAACGCCACGAAACCAGTCGTCGTTGAAGAAAAGGAAATCGTTCGTGTGATGCGCGACGTAACCTGAACCGGTGCGCGTGAGGTAATCGTTGTTGATGCGCAGGCCGTGCAGGTTGATCATATAAACGGAATTGCGATATTGCTCCGGCCAGTTATCGCCCTGGTAAATCAGCAGCCCGTCGTGCGCATGGCCGCCGCCGTAATCGCTCGAGGTGTTGCCCGGCCCGCGCGATTGCGTCCATTTCAAGCGGTGATCCCAATGATAATGGTCGGCGTGCTGGTCTATCAAATCATAGACGTGGGGATCAAAATCGTCGCCCCACATCCGTTTGAAATGCGCCCCGGGAATCGCATGCCAAAAATGCCCGATGACCGTGTTCACAAAAAATCCTTGGCCGACATTGTTCCAATCCATGCCCCAGGGATTCGTCGTGCCCCAGCAAACGACTTCGAACACGTGCCGTGTCGGATGATAACGCCAGATGCAGCAACTGATTTTTGTGCGCTCATTCGCAGGCGCGCCGGGTTTGCCGACGAATGAAGTTGATGAGATGCCTTGACGGCCATAAAGCCATCCGTCTGGACCCCAGCGCAGGCCATTAACGATGTTGTGTATCATATCAGTGTCGTTCCATCCATCCAGCATCAGTTGCGGCGGGCCGGACGGTTTGAGTTCACCATCGCGCACCGGGATGAAGAGCAAATTGGGCGAGCACAACAACCAAACACCGCCGAAACCGACCTCAACGCTGGTCAGCCTTTCCGCGCCGTCCCAAAAGACGGTACGCTTGTCGAAGTGCCCAGTGTGCTTGGTGTCCTCGAAGACGAGGATACGGTCATGAAAATTTGTGCTCCATTTGCCCTTCTCAGAATAGGTGTAATTCTCGGCAACCCAGAGACGCCCGCGTTCGTCGAAGGTCATCGCGATAGGATTTTGCACATCCGGCTCGGCTGCGAAGACGGAGACTTTGAAACCGGGCGGAGCCTTGATCTTGGCAAGCGCTTCAGCCGGCGGAGTGGGAACGAGGCGAGGGTCCTTACTGTTGGTGGGCGTTGGGAATGAGGAATCGCTTTCGCTGGCGGCTTCGATGTTTCCGCAAAGAAAACAAACGAGACCGATAGCAAAAATGATCCGATAAAGTGATGCCCGCATGAACCGTGGATGGCTGATGAAGGATAATATCTCTAAAAACGCGCTGCGCACAATTGGTTTTAGACCATGGCGGGGCTGGAGGCTTCAAAATTTGCTGGGAATGATTTTAACCGCAGATGAAATCGGAAATTAACACTTTCGGTCCGAGTGCCGCCTTGCCGGGCCGGCGCCGGACAGGATGTCCGCTCATCAATTCAGATTGAAGTGCCGCTGGATTTGCGGATAATTGTTTGTGCACTTGATGCGCGCCAATTCATGAACGAGTGGAACATTCAATCACGCGGCCACGCTTGCGAAGCCTGCGGCAAAACCTTTGCCGACAAGGAGCAATATCACACCCTGTTGTTTGACGAAAAACAGGCCTTTCGCCGCTCGGATGTCTGCGGCGCCTGCTGGGAAAAGCAATTCAGCGAAGGCGCGCGGGAACGCAAAGGTTTTCTCTCATATTGGCAGGGCATTTACGAAGCTCCTGCTCCCGCACCCGAACCGATCCAAAAGGACACCGCCGAATCGCTGCTGCGCAAGCTTATCGAATTGAATGACCCCCGATACATCCCCGCAGGTTACATTTTGGCCGTGATGCTCGAACGCAAGCGTCTGCTCAAGGTGAAGGAGCAGGCCAGGCATGAAGGCAAGCGGTTGTTCATCTATGAACATCCAAAGACCGGCGATTTGTTCACCATCATTGATCCCGAGTTGCAACTCAACCAGCTCGAACAAGTGCAGCGGGACGTCGCCGACCTGCTTGAACATGGCTTGAACTCGCCCGCAACCGCGACCGGACCAGCCAACGGCGAAGCACCGCCCGTTGCGCCTGAACC
>DASRBR010000600.1:0-2526 GCA_035653495.1 Verrucomicrobiia bacterium | reverse complement strand
ATTCGCGACCCCGAAGACCATGATCTTTCCATCAAACGCGTCATCGGCCTGCCCAACCAATGGATCCAAATCAAGCCCGACGGGGTTTATGTGGATAATGAAAAACTCGCCGAACCGTATCTGACAGCCGAAGCCGCGTGGTCGTCGGGACACAAGCTCATCAAAAAATTCCAGCTCGGCCCGAACCAGTATTATGTGCTGGGCGACAATCGCGATTGCAGCGCCGACAGCCGCATCTACGGCCCAATCAAAAAAAATGCGATTTTGGGCCTGATCCACAAGTCCTGACCGCCAATCCAATCCTCGAACTGCGAATGAACGCAGATTGGGGAAAGAATTCCTGAAAAATTCGCGCATTGACCCCTGAACGGTAGGGACGGCGCGCCCCGCCGTCCGCGGATCCCGCATGCGGGACAGCGCGATGTCCCCACCACAGCGGTTCATGGAGGATCAAGTTTGCAGACCCGGCTTTAATTTGAAAATTTGCTTTACAGCATTTTTTATCTGCGTTCATCTGGGTTTATCTGCGGTTCCTGTTTTTTCTTGAGCTTGAGATTATATCTGTTGCGCCACGGCCAAACTCCATACAGCCGCGACAACGCGTTTTGCGGGGCAGGGCTGGATCCCGAATTGACAACCGACGGCGAAGCCATGGCGCAAAGTTTTGCCAAGGCTTATCAATCATTTGCCTGGCAGGCGGTTTATGTGAGCCCATTGCGCCGCACTGTGGCGACGGCCAAGCCGTTGTGCGATGCCATCGGCGCGAACATGCAACTGAGGGACGACTTGATGGAGATCCGCTACGGAAAATGGGAGGGAAAATCAGTCGCGGAAGTGGACCGGGAATTTCATGACGATTACATCCGCTGGTCGGCCGACCCGGCGTGGAACGCGCCCACCGGCGGCGAAGCGTCCGTAGTCATTGCCCGGCGCGCGTTGCAAGTCATAGAAGAAATCAAACAACGATTCGCCGATGGCAACGTGCTGGTCGTTTCGCATAAGGCGACCATCCGCATCATCCTTTGCAGTTTGCTGGGGATTGATGTGGGCCGTTTTCGTTACCGGCTCGCATGCCCGGTCGGTTCGGTGAGCGTGGTTGAATTCACGCCCGAAGGCCCATTGCTTCACGCGCTGGCCGACCGCGCGCATCTGGACGCCCATTTGCGTTCATCGCGCGGGACTTAGTTGAGCTCCGCGGCTTCGAACCTCGTTATTGACAGGTTATTCACAATCCGTTCATGTTAAAGGGATGCATGCAGAGCCGGCGTCAGTCACAATTATGCCCGCCACACGACGCGCAATCATTGATGTAGGAACGAACTCGATCAAGCTGCTCGTGGCCGATCTGCTTGACGGAAAAGTCGAGCCGGTCAGCGAACAAAGCGAGCAAACGCGATTGGGGGCTGGTTTTTATGCAACCCACCGGTTGCAACCCGAAAATATTGCCCATACGGCGCGCGCGGTGGCGTCGTTTGCAACGGAAGCGCGCAAATTAAACGCAGCTTCCCTCCGCGTGATTGCGACCAGTGCCACGCGCGATGCGGTCAATCCGGAAGATTTGCTTTCAGCGATCCAGCGCGAATCCGGTTTAAAGGTGGAAATTATCTCAGGCGAACAGGAGGCGGAATGGGTGCTCAAAGGCGTGGCGACCGACCCGGAACTGGCGCGCGGACCGCTGCTGGTGTTGGACGTGGGCGGCGGCAGCACTGAATTCATCCTGGGGATGGATTCGGATAAACATTTTGCGCGCAGTTACCCTTTGGGCACCGTGCGGTTGATGGAACAATTGCCGCACAGTGATCCGTCAACTGCTGGGCAATTGGCTGCAACGCGAGCATTTGTGACAGATTTTCTGCAACGTGAAGTAAGGCCGCAATTGCAGCCCGCGTTCGATGCGCTTTCGCGTCTGGATGCAAAATTGCAATTGGTTGGCACGGGCGGCACGGCAACCATCCTCGCCCGCATGGAAGGCCGGCTGGATAATTACGATCGCAAAGCCATTGAGAACGTGCGGGTCAGCCGGGCACAAATCACGGCGCACGCGGAACGGCTTTGGAGCATGCCGCTGGCTGCGCGACGAAACATGGTGGGACTTCCGAAGAGCCGCGCGGACATCATCCTGACCGGCGTGGTGATTTACGAATCGGTGATGGAAACTTTTGGCTTTTCCGAATTGCGCATCAGCAGTCGCGGTCTTCGCTTCGCCGCAGTGCAAGGTAGTTGAAGACCTGAGTTTTTTCCGCGCTGTAGAAGTTCAATCTTGCCCTCCCGATCCAATTTCCATTGCGCAAAATGCATGGCGCATTTGCAAATGGCATTGTATAAGAACGTGGTGGGGACGGCGCGCTGCGCCGTCCGCGGACATCGCAGCGCGATGTCCCTACCTTTCTAAGCCATGCAGCCAGCATTTTGGATGAGGCGGCTACGTCTTTGAAAAACTACTTTAGCCAATCGGCGTCATCAAACCTTCGACTGCCGCAGGCAAGCCGGCGCTGAGTTCTTCAAGAAGATCGACGGAATCGGTTT
>DASRBR010000599.1:0-3111 GCA_035653495.1 Verrucomicrobiia bacterium | reverse complement strand
TTTGGCGACGGCGGAAGACCTTGGCGCGATTTTTGATGCCCAAACACCAGCCGACTTCGCGCGGCTGATCACATTTTTCGGGATGATCCCCAATTTCGAGCCGCAGATGATTTTGCCACGGCTCGCTTCGTTGATTCGTCCGGGTGATCATCTGCTGTTCAGCGCGAATCTTGCGCCCGGCGCTGACTATGCTGCGGGAGTGAAGCAAATTCTGCCACTTTACGACAATGCCCTGACGCGCGATTGGCTGATGACTTTTCTTACCGATTTGGGAGTGGATCAAAGCGATGGCGAGTTGCGCTTTGGCATCGAAAACGATCCGGCGGGCAGTGGATTGAAACGCATCGCGGCGCATTTTCATTTCAGCAAGGCGCGTGAAATCCGGCTGGATGAAGAAGCCTTTCAGTTCCGACGCGGTGAAAGCATCCAATTATTTTTTTCCTATCGCCATACCCCCGAGCACGTAAAATCAATGCTCGCAAAACCTGGCCTCAAAGTAATTGAACAATGGATTGCCAAATCGGGTGAAGATGGAGTGTTTTTAATCACCCAAATACCCAATGACGAAACACCCAAAGAATGACCAAATTCCAAATCCGAACGGCTTTTGACAGAGCTTCACAGACAAGAATATAAAAGCGCGTTCACGAGTCGTCCCTGATTGCGTCAATTCTGTTTATTCTGTCTTTTAAATTTCAAAGGCTGTTCAGATTGGGATTTCGTGCTTAGGAATTCTTTGGGTATTTGGGTAATTGGGTGGTTGGGTATTTAAAACGCTTGCAGCGTATCGAGCACCGCCTTGATCTTCGGCACTTCGTGCGTGCGGAACAAATCGGTTTTGCCAAGCGCGGCAAGCACGGCAAAAAAGGGTTCCGCGCTCCGCACTTCGTCGCCGAAATATTCGAACGCATGCGGCAACGCATGACACGTGGGAAAACCAAGATGCCGCAGGCGGAACGTGTTCAGAAAGACATTCATTTGATGACGCACGCGCACCGCGCTGTCTCCCAGGTTGCGATAATAAAAGCCAAGACCGGGGTCGATGAAGATTTTTTCGACACCATTGCGCGTGGCGCGGTCAATCTGTCGCGCAAAATATTCCTCGAGCATCGCCGTCGGGTCCGCGGTGAAATTGAAATCACCGACTTCGCGGACGTTTTTCCCCTGCACATGGCAGATGATGACCCCCGCGTCGTGCGCGGCAACCATCCGGTAAAGTTCATCGCTGCGTTCCGTTCCCGTGAGATTCAAAACATTCGCTCCAGCTTCAAGACAGGCGCGCGTGACGGCCGGTTGGTACGTTTCGACGGAAACCAAAAGGTTCGCGGCGCGCAATCCCTTGATGACGGGGAGCAAGCGGCTGTTCTGGTCGGTGTCATCCATCCGCGCGGCGTGGGCAAGGGTGGATTCCGCGCCGACGTCAATGATGCGCGCGCCTTGAGCGGCAAGAATTTTGCCGCGTTGAACGGCTTGTTTGGCATTGAGACAGACGCTTTCGCGATACCAGGAATCGGGCGAGAGATTGACGACGCCCATGATGGCGGACTGCGAGTTGAACGTGAACGGTTTGCCGCCGATGGAAAATTCCTTCACTCGCGCCTGCGCGGCGGCGCGATGCTGGTCAAGCAACTCGGCGAGGTGTTCCAGTTTCAACATGCTTGCCCATCGTAATCGTTCATGGCGCAAAAGAAACGTAATTTGGCCGGAAAAATTGCGCGCCAGGTTCGTTCCGAGGAGCGGAAACAAATTTTATTTCGTTTTGCAAATAATTGCTTGCCTTCAGAGTTTGGAGTCACTACACTCTGTCACAACCCAAAAGAAGTAAACATGCGAATCAGGCCGGAATTTCGCGCAATATTGCAATCTTTTTCCAGTCGTATCGGCTGGTAAGAGGAGAAAAAAATAGCAAATAAATCCAGCTCAACGAGCAGTCCAACCGCCGAACCACCTATGAAACGAAGCACACTGACCACCCTTGCGCTGTTTTTCACTTTGGCCCTCGCTGCAACAAGAGCGGACGCCCAGCCCAGTTACAGTTACTTCCAGGCAGTTACCAACCTCGGTCCCGTCGCGTACTGGCCGATGCACGAAACGACAGCGCCCGCCATCGGTGATATCGAGACAAATTATGGAACGCTCGGAGCTTTGGGCACTGGCTATTATCCCGACTGGCTCGGAACAACGAGCCTCATCCAACGCAACCAACCCGGCGCGATTGCGGGAGATTCGGACGCCTCGGTTTTTTTTGCCGAGCCCAACAGCAACGCCGGCGGGCCGACCAATGCGCTTGTTCTTCCACACACCTCGCCTTTGACCACGTTGGTTCCCCCATTCTCGGTGGAATGCTGGTTCAATGGCTTCCTTAACAATCTTCAGGGCGACATCTGGAGCCAGTCGGGATTCGAAGGATTGAACGCAGGCAATCTCGGCGGCGGCGCCGGGAATGTTTGCGGCATCCGCCTTTATTGGAACGCTCCGAAAATCACCGTTTACAATTACAGGAACAGCTCCACGTTGAATACCGTCATCAACGCGAGTGGATATGCTTCCAACACTTGGTACCATTTGGTTGTGACCTGCGATGCCCAAACGAACTTCACTTTGTGGGTCAATGGCAATGTGGCCGGGTCGGGTTCCGGCGCGGCGACTTATGCGGCGGACTACTGGAGTCCGTTCGAAGTTGGAAACGGCAGAGGCAACACCCGTGCGTTGAAGGGATTTGTGGATGAAGTCGCCATTTACACGAATGTGTTGCAGGACGTGAACGCGCATTATACCGCGGGCATAACCTCCGGCTCCAATCCCAGCTATTTCCAGACGGTTTTGAACGACAACCCTGTTGTTTACTATCGCATGGATGGTCCGGCTTACTCAGCGCCGGCTCTTGCGACCTGGCCCGTGGTCAACAACTACGGGACAACGGGCGGCAACGGCGTTTATTCCCCAGGTACGGTTCCCGGCGCAGCGCTTGGGCCTTCCAGTTCCAGTGGCAAGGCGTTTTCCGGTTTGCCGGGAGTTATGGCCGCGCCATTAAGCGGGGTAAACAGTTATGCGGACGTCGGCAATTCATCTGCGTTCAACCCAACGGGTCCAAATCCCTTCAGCGTCATT
>DASRBR010000598.1:0-4083 GCA_035653495.1 Verrucomicrobiia bacterium | reverse complement strand
CACTTGGCGGCTGCAAGAAATTTCGCGACGGCATCAAGGTCCACCGGCAGGCAAAGAAATCGCGCGCCGATGTGGCCATCGGGAACGTCTTCGCCCGTGAGCGGCTGCACTTCCTGCGCGCCAGCCTCGATGGCGGCGGCTTCGATGTCCTGCGATTTGTCCGCGTGATTTGCTTCAACGATTCCCCAACGGTCGAACATGAATGATACGCTGCCGGGCCCGCCGAACTGGCCGTCCTTGAACAAATACCGAATTTCCGGCGCTGTGCGATTGCGATTATCAGTCAGACATTCAACGATGACAGGGACCTTGGACGGCGCAAAACCTTCGTAAGTCACCAACTCGTAATTCACTTTTTCGTCGGTGAGTCCTGCGCCTTTCTTGATGGCGCGTTCGATGGTGTCGCGCGGGACGGATTGTTTGCGCGCGGCTTCGACAGCGGCCCAGAGACGCGGATTGTTTTCGGGATGAGGATCGCCCAGCTTGGCCGCGACAAGGATTTCCTTGACGAGCTTGCCGATCAAAGCGCCGCGCTTGGTGGCATTGGCCACGCGCCCGGCTTGTTTCCATTGTGCGCCCATAAAAAAATGAACGGGAAATCTTATCTTGGGACGAGGCAGGCTGCAAGCAAACCAGTGCTGCGGAAATCATCATTTCGCCGGTTCGGTGGCCTCGATCTCCTTCAGCGTCTGTGCTTCCAGTTTGGGATTGCGTTCGCCGTCGGCTGTCGCAGTCACTTCCTTGGGAATCATCAGCAGCACCAGCACGTTCAAGGCATACACCAAAGTGATGGCAATGACGCACAAGAGAAAACCTTTTCCGGGATTGGCATAAGTTTTGGGATCGGCATATTTATTATAAATCGCCGTTCCTAAGTAATCCCCGCCCCGGGAGGAGAGAAGATTGACGCCTTCGACCATCATCATCAACGTGCCTTGCAGCCCAGGCGGACAAGAGCGTATGGCCAAATCGTAAATGGCCACTCCTGCTATTCCGCCCAGCAAGCCGATGGGCACCGCCATCAAGAGCGCTGTTTTTGCCGAGTGGATGAACAGGAAAGGAATATACTGCGGCACGGTGATGATCATTCCCCACCAAAGAAGCTTGTGAAGCGAGACGCGTTTGCAAAGCCAGCCATAAAGGAAGAATACCGGAACGAATGCTGTCTGAAAAATGCCGTTGAAGTTTGCATACGCATCGTTGCTCGCGCCCACCTGATGCGGATCGGTCAGATAAAATTGAAGCGGCGTGTTGGAACCGGGCGCGAATTGAAAGAGAAACATGATGATCACCGCGGGATAAATGGGCTTGTGCTTGAGCAGACGTTTGATGTCACCGACGAAGTCTGTTGTCTTTGCGACCGGTTTGTTATAGGCGTCCTCGAAAACCGCCTTCGGTTTCCAAAAACCGTAAAATGCGATGAGCAACGAAAGTGCGGTCACGATCAGAAAAGTTTGCTTTGGCGGCAGGTGTAACGTTATCCAGCCGGACGCAAAAGTGCCCGCGATCATGGGGATGAAACTGACTATCTGCCAAACCGTGCTCAAGCGGCCGGACATCAATTTCTCCTGTCCGACCAATGCCATCAGTCCCTGGTAAGCCGCGGAAAGGAAGCGATATGTCACCATCACCAGGATCATGCCGACGATTAATCTGGCGTAACTGATTTCTGAAAATGCCATCCAAATGAAAACCACCGTGGATATCAGGCCGAAGATGAGAAAGTATCCGCGGTCCCTCATGCCCAACGGATTCCACATATCGCGTGTCAGGCCGAACATGAACGAAAAATAAATCGGCACCGCAGTCACAAGGCGAAACAGCAAAACCTGCCCGGCGTTCGCATGAAACAGGTCCTTGATCATAAAGGATGTCGTGAAATCCAGCAGATTTTGATGCGGCAACGCCAGGTAGATGAGCAGCGTCAGGGGAGTAAAATAGAGAAAGACCCCGCGGGTCTTGGAGGAAGCATCGCTGTCAGAGTGCGCCGTTGCCATGGGTTTTGGGAAAACGGAAAATTTGCGTTTCGCTCGCGCCCAGCACTGTCGGAGGATGCCAAAGCAGCATTGTGATTTCAACAGGAAAGGTGGGATGTTGCCAGCGTTGTTTGGCAATCGCCAAACTGCTGGAAAACCAATTGCGGGTGGGGCGAGCGTACTCGCACTCGTGTCCAGCTAACGCCTAATAGTCACTATTAGTCTGCGAATTTCCCAAGGAATTTGAATGTCATGCGCTCAATCGAACGCCATGTCGATAACACTCCACCGTTGAATTTATCCCTATAAAAACGAAGCCAAATCCAATTTGATGCAAGATTAGCTGGACACGAGTGAGCGTACTCGCGAGCCGTCAATAACTGACAAGATACAATGTCCGTATGCGAAGGTGTAGCGATGTGGCGCAGCTCCGCCGCGCCAGCGGCTCGCGAGTACGCTCGCCCCACCAGCCGCGGAATGGTATCAGCGATGTTGGATACTTTGAGTTTCAAAAACAGATAAGCTCTTGTTGAAACCGCAAAAACAAACTATCTGTGAACCATCATGGCCGTAGAATTTTCCGACATCCAGGAAGCCGCCAAACGCATCGAGGGCCGCGTCATTTATTCGCCATGCCCGCCGTCTGTGCCGCTCGCGGAGGCGACGGGCATGGAAATTTTTTGCAAGCTGGAATATCTGCAGCGCACCGGCAGCTTCAAGGAACGCGGCGCTTGCAACGCGCTGCTTCTGCTCGCGCCGGAACAACGTAAACGCGGCGTCATCGCAGCATCCGCCGGCAACCACGCGCTTGGCGTCACCTATCACGCGCGCTTGCTGAACATTCCCGTCACGGTCGTCATGCCGCGGTTTGCGCCATTGACGAAGGTTTCCAACTGCCGGCAGATGGGCGCGAACGTCATCCTGCATGGCATCAATTATGAAGAAGCGCGCGTCCATGCGACAAAGCTCGCCTCGGAACAAGGCTTGACGCTCATCCATGGTTACGACGATCCGGCAGTCATCGCCGGACAAGGAACGATGGGCTTGGAAATTGTCGAGCAGGTGCCGGACTTGGATGCCATCATCGTGCCCATCGGCGGCGCAGGATTGATAGCGGGAGTTTCGCTCGCCATCAAAACGTTGAAGCCGAACGTCAAAATCATCGGTGTCGAACCCGACCGCGCGACGAGTTACGTGGAATCAGTGAAAGCTTCTCATCCCGTGGCCACGAACATCAAACCGACGCTCGCTGACGGTCTGGCGATAGCTTGCGTTGGAAAAAATGCGTTCGAGATCGCGCGCAAACACGTTGAGCGGACCGTCATCGTGCACGAACGCGACATCGCACTGGCAGTCTTGCGATTGATGGAACTGGAGAAAGCCGTTGTGGAAGGCGCAGGCGCCGCGCCGTTGGCGGCGTGCCTGGCGAAACTAGTTCCCGAACTGGCCGGCAAAAAAGTTGTGCTGCCGTTGTGCGGCGGAAACATTGATACGACAATTCTTGGACGCATCCTAGAACGCGGCCTGGCATCGGACGGGCGGCTTTGCCGTTTTTACGCAACCATCAGCGACCGCCCCGGCGGACTGGCGCAATTCACCGCGCTGATCGCTGAGGAAGGCGCGAGCATCGTGGACATCGCGCACGACCGTGCGTTCACGGAGGGTGACATCAATTCGGTGGTGATCCGTTGCGTTGCGGAAACGCGCGATGCCGAACATATCAAGACGCTGCTGGCGCGCTTGAAAAAGGAAGGCTTTGAAGTCTCGTCAGTGGAACGCCGCCCGGTTTGAATCGGTTTTCGAAACCTGACGCTTTGAAAATCAAAATCCTGACTGGATGGTTGCCAGCAATTGGCTGAGAAGAAGGTTGGGCGCGCAGCCGAGCACCACCACGCCAACGGCCAGTGTGATGATGACCACCCGCGTCGAGATGGGAACGTTCACTTTTCCAATTTCCGCTGTCACCGGCGTGACGTAGATCTGTTTCAGCACCATCAGATAGTAGTAAAGGGAAACCGCGCTCATCGCGATGGCGAAGATGACGAGCCACAGCATCCCCAAATCCGCCGAGCCACCCGCCGCCGCGACAAACAAATAAAATTTGCCG
>DASRBR010000597.1:0-3694 GCA_035653495.1 Verrucomicrobiia bacterium | reverse complement strand
CGCGGAAAAAGGGCCGCACATGCGTTTATTGTATGTGCATGGCAACGGCGGTTGCGCGATGGACCGTTTCAATTTTGCCGACGATTTGCGCACCATCGTGCCGCTCGATTTTTACATCCTCGAATATCCCGGTTACGGCTGCCGGGAAGGTTCGCCGAGGGAGAAAAGTTTGTTCGCGTCCGCGGACGAGGCATTGGATTTGTTGAAAAAAGATGGCGGCGTTTACGTTGTGGGCGAATCGCTTGGCACGGGCGTGGCGTGTTACCTGGCCGGGACTTATCCACAAACGGTGCTGGGAATGTTGCTCATCGCGCCTTACAATAACCTGACCGCTGTCGCGCAGGCGCACATGCCGATTTTTCCCGTGGGCCTGCTGTTATTGGACCGGTTTCCTTCGGCCACATTTCTCAAGAATTATCACGGACCGGTTGCGATGTTGTTCGCCGGCCGCGACACCGTGGTGCCGGACCGTTTCGGCCACAAATTGTATGATGGCTACGATGGGCCGAAGAAATTTTGGGAAATGCCCGAAGCTGGCCACGGTGGTCTGCTGGTGCAGACGGATGCCTGGTGGCGTGGACTTGTCGCGTTTTGGAAAGCCGATGCCGTGAAGACGGCATCGGCGGTTGGCGAAAGTGCGCGAGATTAATCAACGGGAAATGCTCCGGCGTGTGGAAGGACCCATCAAGTTTTCACAGTTGCTGGATTGGCAGAACCAGCTTCGGATGGAAACGCATCGCCGTCCCCCTCACCCTTTCCCCCCCCAAGGAGAGGGGAAACATTCACCTGCGCTTGTGATTTCCGGCGCGCATATTGTGTCCGCGATGGAATTCGTGACTCCCTCTCCCGATGGGAGAGGGTCGGGGTGAGGGGAAAGGAACTATTCGAGAACCTTTAGGCAAAAGAAGTGCCGAATCGGTGTTTGGAATTTGGATGGCACGGCGGGCAGCAGATTGTTCTGCTCTTCAAGCTCTACTTGGCAGTTTGAAACCCGTTGCCTTCGTCGAAGTAATCCACACCATTGACTTCGGTGTAATTCAGATATTGATGCCAGACGGCGCCGTCCAACGCGTGCGAGACTTCGATGTGGTGCGGCTCGAACGATTTAATCTTCGATTCGGCGTTCACGAGCGCTTCAGTCACCACGCGCCCGTCCATCCGTTTCGGCGGCTTCACGCCCAAAATCCAAAGCACCGTCGGCGCGATGTCAACATTGCCCGTGGGCAGATGGTCCACGATGCCCGCGCGAAAATCCGGGCCGTTCGCAACGAACGTATTATGCATGTCGAACGGGCTGAGCGTCCCGTGCATTCCGCCGCCGGGGCCGTAAGATGAAACATCCGACACCTCCATGCCCGGCGTCCCGTTGTCGTTTTTGTCAGGCGTCCAGCGCAGCGAAACGGCCACATCCGGCGCGCCCGGCGAATCCAGATGCACTTGCGACAACGCAAACGTTCCTTCGATGGACCGGCGCGAAAAGATGACGCCCGTTTCCTTCCAGCCTTGCAAAAAGTTCACGAGCTTTTCAGTGACGCCCCGGTCATGGCCCGCGACGTAAAGCAAAACGGCGCCGCCGTCGCCCGCGACCATGATGTCGCCGAAATTCGGCGCAGCGCCAAATTTTCGAGTGGCTTTGAACCCGGCATTGCGCAGCGATTCGGCCAAATCCACCGAACTCAAAATCGTCGAAAACCCATGGTCCGAAACGAGCAGGATGTCAGTGTCATTGCGCACGCCCTTGTCTTCGAGCGCGTGAAGCACGCGGGCGAGATTGTCGTCGGCGTTTTTGATGGCAGCGAGCGACTTCGCTGACCCGGGCCCGGTCTGATGCTGTGACAAATCCGGTTCGTTCATCCACAGCAGCGAAAACGGCGGCACACCATCCTTCCAAAGCGGGTCAATCAACGATTCCGTGGTCCAATCGTTGCGCGTGTAATTGGAAGAACTCGCGGCCGGAAACTGGCCATGCAAATTGATCATTTCTTCGGCGATGTTCGGCGGAACGGTGGCTCCGGCAAAAAGATCAACGTTGGTCGCGTTTGTTGGCCGTTCGGCGCGGTCGTGCAGCAAGGCGACACCTTTTGCGCCGGCAATCGCGGTGTGCATTCCTTTTTGATGCAAAATTTCCGCAATGGTCGGCAGGGAGATGTAATGGCCGCGCATCAGTTGGTCGCCTTTGCGCACGGTTTCGAGCTCCTCGGTGTGGACGGGAACGGTGGCATCAATCTCAGGACGGAACTCAACGTTGCCGACGATGCCGTCACGCGCCGGGTAGCCGCCGGTGGCGATGGCCGTGCCGTTCACTTCCGTGGAGCTGAGAAAAACGGGATGATGATTATCGAACCGGGCGCCTTCCTGCGCCAGCTTGTAAAGCGTGGGCGTATTGGCCGGCGTGATGAAATCGGGCCGCATCCCATCCCAAACCACCACGACGACATGCCTGGCCTTGCCGCCCGAAGCCTGGGCGAATGGCGCGAAGGCCATGCCGCATAAAATCGTAAATACCAAAATCAATCGCATACACCAAAAGTGACAGGACAATGCCGATTGGCTTCAAAGAGCGCAAATTTTTTTTGCGTCACGATTTTGTGACGTCGGTCGATATGGTGTCCATGCTTTAGCATTCGCGTGGCAACCTGCGACGGAGCGAGCTGAAGCGTGGACACCGAACAGCTCTAAAATGTTTCACCCCCATGTTCCTCGAGCCATTTGCTGAAAGCGGGCAGGGGAAAGCCGAGCAAGTTTTGGAGCTTGGCGCAATTGAGCGAAGTATCGGGCGAACGCGGCGCGCCCTGATAATCCTTGAGCGACGAAGGATGGATTTTTGGGTTAAGTTGCGGCCAGCGCGCGGCGAGCAGTTCCCCGATTCGGTAACGCGATAATTTTTCACTTCCCGCAAGATGATACAAACCGGGCTTGTCTTGCGCGGCCAGTTCCCAAACCGCTCGCACGGTCACGATGGCCGGGATGGGCGAGCGAAATTCATCGGTGAAAAGGTTCAGCGTTTTGCCTTCCTGCCAGGCGCGGCGCATCTCCTCGGCAAAACTGCGATCGCCCGTTGGCGATGTGCCGCTGTTCAATGAAGTGCGCACGACAGTATGCCGGGGATTCGCCAGCACAATTTTTTCCGCGGCAGCCTTGGTTTCGGCGTAGATGTTTAACGGATTGATCGCGGCCGACTCGTCGTAATTGCCCTGGCTGCCGTCGAACACAAGGTCCGTGGAAAAAAGGATGAACAGAATTTCTGCGGCCAGTTCCGCAAGCTGCGCGGTCACTTCAACATTGAGTTTGTACGCCAGCCCGGGATTCGCCTGGCACGCCGGGCTTTTGCTCAACGCGGCGCAATGGATGACCAATTTCGGCTTTTGTTCCTCAAAAAGGCGGCGCACCGCGGGATAATCCGTGAGGTCAACCTGCTCGCGCGTGAGCCCAACCACGTTTTGGCCCGGCGCAAAGTTGGCTGCGGTTTGGACGAGATAACTGCCGATGAGCCCGCGCGCGCCGGTGATCCAGATGGGTTGATTGCTGGAGTCCATGCTCTTTTTTAACGCGAGATTTCCATGCAAGCAACGAAGTATCGCGGGTTTTTCGGCATGATTGCACGAATTTGCGGGCGCGTTTACAATGGGAAATGATGAAATCCAAAGGGACAGTTTACCTGGTGGGCGCGGGGCCGGGGGACTTCGGCCTGCTC
>DASRBR010000596.1:0-4986 GCA_035653495.1 Verrucomicrobiia bacterium | reverse complement strand
AGGTCGGTTTTGGCGGTGTGTGGGTCGGCGCGGCGCCCTATTTCATGTTCATCCCGATGAAGGACGGCGATGAACCCAAACCCGCAGGTCCTCCGCAAATTTTGCTCGACGGCTGGAATTACAACGACACGCACGAAACGTTGAACACCTTCACCTGGGGTCCGGACGGTTGGCTTTACGGCTGCCACGGCGTGTTCAATCTTTCCAAGGTCGGCAAGCCCGGTACGCCCGACAAGGACCGCACCATCGTCACCTGCGGCATCTGGCGTTATCATCCCATCAAGCACACGTTCGAATATTTTTCCGAAGGCACGAGCAATCCCTGGGGCGTAGATTTCGACGAGCACGGCCAATGCTTCATCGAGGCATGCGTGATTCCGCATCTATGGCACATGATCCAGGGCGCGCATTACATGCGACAGGGCGGCAACCATGTGAACCCTTACGTTTTCGATGACATCAAGACCATTGCCGACCATCTGCATTACGCCGGCGGTCTTGGAAGTCCGCACGCCGCGAATGGCCGTTCGGCCGAGTTCGGCGGCGGACACGCGCACGCGGGCATGATGGTCTATCAGGGCGGAAGCTGGCCGCAACAATATTGGGGACAGCTCTTCATGAACAACGTCCATGGATTCCGCATGAACATGGACATTCCCGAACGCCAGGGCAGCGGGTTCGTGGGCCATCACGGAAAGGATTTCATTCTCTACAACGATTCATGGTCGCAGGTCATTGACATGCAATCCGACCAGGACGGCTCGATGTACATGATTGATTGGTATGACGCCCAACGCTGCCACATCAACGACCCCAAGGCGATTGATCGCAGCAACGGAAGAATCTACAAGGTCGTTTATGGCGATACCAAATGGACGCCGGTGGATTTGCAGAAAAAGAGCGACGGAGAGTTGATCGAGTTGCAGCTTAGCAAGAACGATTGGTACGCCCGCCATGCTAGAAGAATTTTGGAGGAACGCGCAAGCAGCAATACGCTGGCGAGCAATACGATACCTTTTTTGCGTGTTCTTCTGGATAAAGATCCCTTTCCGACCGGCGATTGGGCTGGCCCCAATTGGCATACACCCGAAAACCAGAGAGTTGATTCGAAGGTGTCCGAATTACGCTTCTTGTGGACACTCCATGATGTGGGAGGGCTGAACGAAGCCTTTGCTCTTAAGAACACTGATCCTCTCAACAACGGCGACCTTTTCAATAAGTCAGACGAATACATCCGCGCCTGGACCATCCAATTGCTTCTCGAAGACAAGCCGGCTTCGTCCAAATTGCTCAAAGAGCTTCTTCGCATGGCGAAGGAAGAAAAATCGCCCGTTGTCCGCCTTTACATTGCTTCAGCGTTGCAACGCATCCCGGTGAACCAACGCTGGGACATTGTCGCCGCGCTCGACAAACACGGCGAAGACGCGAAGGACCATAATCTGCCGCTCATGTATTGGTATGCCGCCGAGCCGCTGGCCACGGTGGACATTGACCGCGCCTTGAAGCTCGCCGAATCCTCAAAGATTCCGCGCATGTTGAACTTCACTGTGCGCCGCGTCGCCGCCATCGGCACGCCCGTCGCGTTGGCGTCCATCACCAAAACGTTGCTGCACGTTGCGGATGACCGGAATCGCCTCGATGTCCTCGACGGTTTGAGCACGCAATTGCGCGGTTTGCGCAAGGCCGCCATGCCGCAAGGTTGGGACGCGGTGGAAAACAAATTCGCTTCGAGCGTAAACGCTGATATCCGCGCGCAGGTGCAATCGCTTTCGCTCCTGTTCGGCAGCAGGAACGCGCTCGCGTCTCTTCGCAAAACGCTCATGGACGATTCCGCCGATGAAGGCGCGCGCCACACTGCGCTGACGTCGTTGCTCGCGGCACACGATCCCGAACTCGCGCCGCTTTTGCAGCAACTTCTGCGCAATCCCGGTTTGCAGGGCGCGGCCTTGCGCGGTCTCGCCGCGTATGACAATCCCAAAACGCCGCAAGCCATTCTTGCGATTTATCCGGGCCTCGACCCGGGCCAAAAGCGTGATGCGCTCAACACACTGGTTGCGCGCGTCGATTTCGCCAAGCCGTTGCTCGCTGCCGTCGCGCAAGGAAACATTCCCGCGAAAGATTTGACCGCGGATTTGGTGCGGCAGCTTCGCGGCCTCAAGGACAAGGAGATCGCAGGGCAAATCCTGAAGCTTTGGGGCGTTTCGCGCGACAGCAGCGCGCAGATGAAGGCGGACATCGAGCATTACAAACAGCTTTTCTGGGCTGGCGGTTCGGTGCAGGGCAATGCGTCTCGTGGTCGCGCCGTTTTCGCCAAAACCTGCCAGCAATGCCACACGCTTTTCGGAACCGGCGGCCATGTCGGGCCTGATTTGACCGGCTCGCAACGCGCCAATCTCGATTACATCGTCCTCAACATCGTGGACCCGAACGCAGTCATCCCGAACGATTATCGCGCCTCCATCCTTGAGATGAAAGACGGCCGCAGCATTACCGGCATCGTGACCAAGCAGGACGACAAGTCGCTCACGGTCGTCACCGCGAATGAAACGCTCGTGCTGCCGCGCAACGAAGTGGATTCGCAGACACTCAGTCCCAATTCCATGATGCCCGAAGGTTTGTTGCAACAACTCAGCGACCAGGAAGTGCGCGATTTGCTTTATTATCTTGGCCGACCCGGGCAGGTGCCGTTTCCGACCGTCAGCGAAGTCCCCGCTGATCCGGCGACATTTTTCGACGGCAAAGATTTGAAAAATTGGGACGGCGACACAAACCTTTGGCGCGTCGAGAACGGCGAAATTATCGGCAGCACCAGGACCGGTTTGAAACACAACGAATTTTTGAAGAGCCGGATGGCGCTCGATAATTTCCGGCTTATTCTCAAGATCAAGCTCACGCCCAACAAGGAGAACAGCGGCATTCAATTCCGCAGCGAACGTTTTGGCGATTACGAGATGCGCGGACCGCAGGCGGACGTGGGCCTCGGCTGGTGGGGCAAGCTTTACGAGGAAAATGGCCGCGCCATCCTTTCCAACAAACCCGGCGACCCTTACGTGAACGTGGACGACTGGAACACTTACGAAATCCTCGCTGTGGACAGCAAAGTCCGCACCGCGATCAACGGCCATCTCTGCGTCGATGTGGACGATCCAAAAATCGCGCGCAGCGGCATCACCGGCTTGCAGATGCATGCCGGCGGCCCTATGGAAGTGCGTTTCAAAGATTTCCAGCTCGAGCTTAATCCCAAGTTTGAGATGAAGACGGTAGAAAGTTTAAAAGCCGGTCAATAAGGTTTAAGGTAGGGAGCGCACGCCTCCCGCGTGCCCCGTTCGGCGTCTCGCCGAACGGAAAGGAGTTAAGAAGCGCCCGGCGAGACGCCGGGCGCGGCAACCGAGACGGTCGCGCCGCTCCCCAAACTGCTACTGTTGTTACATTCCTAGCCCGTCGGTGAAACGGAGCACTCCGTGCCGCTACTCCAATGCTCCAGCACCCCAATTCCCGTGCATCACGGCGCAAGCAAGCAGCGGAAGCCGTTGAACTCGGAAACTTGATTCCTCGGTGCATCGACGCGGGTGGAACTGAGCAGCGATTCCACGAAAACGGTGGTCCAGGAACTGCCGCGCAAGACGCGGATGTTTTCGTTGCCCATGTACGAGTCCCGGCACCATTGGCGGACGTTGCCGGCCATATCAAAAAGGCCATAGCGGTTCGGTTTGAAGCTACCCACGGGCGAGGTGAAATCGAAATCGTCGACGTCCAGCGCGCGGCCGAGATTTCCCGCGTTAAGTGGAGGAGGCCAGTCCCTGCCCCATGGAAAAATTCCCTCGATGCGTCCGTCCTTGTCGGCGGGCGTTTCGCCGGATTCGGGCCCGAGTCCAACGGCCGCGCTCCATTCGGCGTCCGTCGGAAGCCGATAAAGCTGGTAGCTGCTGAGTCTGCCTTCGGCGCGTTCCTTCTCGCTAAGCCAGGCGCAAAAAGCGGTGGCATCGTCCCACGAGACGTTCACGGCGGGATCATTTGCGGTCTGCGGGAAGAACGAGGGCTTCCACTGGCGGTGCGTGGCATCCACGAAGATGCGATAATCCTGCACGCGGGTATCAGTGGTCGCGAACAATACCGTCGTGCCAGGCACCGGGACGAAATGCTGGCCCAGCGAATTCACCCAATCACGGCCTGGTTCCGGCAAAACGGGCGCGGCGGGCTTGGGTGGCGCGTGCTCAATTGGAGGAAACGGCGGCCATGTGACGCTTTTTTGCGGTTCATTCGAGGCAGCAACTGAAAGTGCGACATTGGCGGGAGCGTTACTGACGGACCGGTCGTCCATGCCTGCAGATTTAAATGAGGCCAAAAGGCCAATGGTTAAAATGAGCCCTATGCCGCCGCCTCGAAGCGGTCGCATAAAGCTGAAACCTCGGCTCCGCCGCTCGTCGTGATACTTCCACTCAAGCATGACTCAATTATGCATCAGCTTCGCGCGATGGGAAAATCGGATTTCCAAGCGGCGGTCTAAAGTGCTTGAACTGTAGCCACAAAAAGTATTTGGACACATTTAGTTTTCGGGTGGAACAGGCGACCCCGCCTGTTCTGTCCGGCAACTTGCCGGACAGTTCTTCTTCACCCAGCCAAAACTAAATGAACAGGTCGGCAGGTTGCCGACCTGAACGGGCAAGTTGCCCGTTCCACCCGGAAATCATCCCATTCTCATCAAATCAAACGGCTACATTTTAATTTAATCAGCTCTAAAGCCCAAGCAATGCGCCGCAAGATGGCCAGTGCGTTGAAATCCGTTTCCGGGCACTTGGAAAGGCCGCGCGCGGACGGCGCTCAAACACCGCAATTTTGGAACCTGTAAGTTAAGCCGCTTCGTCCAACGTCCGCGCCCTGCAGTTCTTTGGCTTCATCAAAAAGCTGGACAGCCGGCTTTTCTGTGGGATAATGCAACCCGCTTGCGACCAAGGGCGCAACAAAGGACACCGCCATGTGTTCATG
>DASRBR010000595.1:0-2800 GCA_035653495.1 Verrucomicrobiia bacterium | reverse complement strand
CCCAATCCTTCCGCAAATACTCGCCCAGGTATCGGCCCAAGGCTTCACCGTTCGCCCGCATCGGCTGGAGATTGTGCCGACCGAAACCGTAGAGCTTGGCCGTCCGCCGCCAGTACGCCCATTCGCGCCGGATGGCATCATTCGCCGTGGAATAGTCCGGCTTGTGCATTGGCTTGCCTCTCGCATCCTTCGACGGGAAACACGCGTCAAAATCAATCTGCCCGCGAATGTCCTCCTTGCACGCCGTCGCCAGGTGAAAATGGATGCCGCCGTTTCGGTGGCGCTCCGTGACGATGACGCCGCAGAGATACCGCTTGGAAATCTCATTCGTGAGCAATGAATGGAAACGACGTTGCGCTTCTTTCCGGTCTCGCAGGTTTCGGAATTTGCCGCCTGCATCCACGTCGCCCAGGGTGAGCGTGAGAAATCCAATCCGCTCTTTGCCGAAGGTTTCAGCCATCCATTGAATGTTTTGCGACAATGCTTCCGCTTGCTTTCTTCGCGGCCCAGGGAGCGGGCGTGTCTCATCGTTTGATGCAGTTGTTTCAAATAGACAAGGAAGGCCGACGGCGGGCGGCGCTGCGCGCCGCTCCGCCGACGGCCCTTCCGTTGCCCCCGGTTCACAAAGGGCGCCCTCGACACTCACGACGCATCCCCGGTTCTGCTGGTAAAGCGATTCAGTTCCTGTTCGGTGATGCGCTTATGGCGAATCCCAGGAATGGCTTTGAGCAGACCCCGTTGAATGAGCCGCAGGACGGTTTTGTATTCGACCTGCAAAAGGCAGGCCACTTCGTTTGCTGTATATACTTTCACTGTCTCTCCACGTTTGGGCGTGGTGCTCCGATCCCGTCAGGGCACGGGGCAGCGCACGCAATGTTTCAGTTGCGTGGCGAGTTCAGGAAAACCGACTTGGCAGAAATGCAACGCCCAACCAATGGCAATGGCCGGGTGATGACGGACTGGTTAGCTTTTCAGAAGGCGAGACTTAAAATTCTTGTGTGCGGGCTTAAAATATTGCGCAATGCGTTTTAAAATGGAGCGCTCATGACCATGCCGCTTAATTCGTTAAAGGCGTCTCTTGTACGATAATGTTTTCAGTCATTCAGTCATGACTTTTACCAATACAGTTTTTTCAAAGAACCCGCACACGGGAGGAAATTCATTCCCCTCCGCATTGATAGACTCCGGCCAAGACAAAAAGTTTCAAAAAATCTCAAAGAAAATCTCAGCGAGGAATTGAGTCCATTTGGGAGGACTTGGGGGAACAAGGTTCCGATTTTTCAAGCCTAACTCTCACAAGCAATGACAATCACCCCGCATCCGAACTTGTCTTTGCAGTTGCATGAAACCAGTGGCAGTTCGGGAACTGTGTCAACAGTGAACGACTTTCCATCCGCCGCGCGGCACGCCGCGCAGTCATCGGGACGATGCCCTCCGAGCAGCTTTACTTTGGTGATGTCAACACGCCGAAAGTCCTCGATTGAACGCAAAAAGCTTCCGTGTGAATGCAGCATGTGAGCAATTGCGTCCGTTCCAAAGCGATAATCCAACTCACCCTCAATCGTTACAAAATCGCGGATGCCGTTTGTGCCCCATAGCTCCATCATCGCTGCGGCAATCCGAAGCGGTTCCCGCACTTGAGGTTCGCAATCGGCCAAGAGCGCAGGGGTGCTTTTAAGAATGTGTTGTATCGTCCTAACGGTAGAATCATCGAAAGGATCGCCAGTTTGGCGATATTCTCGATTGCGAATAGCAAGCGCGGCTTGCACATCTCCAGCTTGTAAGGCCATTGCACTACGTGCCAATGCTTCTATACCGAGTTTAGCCATGACGCTCATTGTATCCCTCTTTTGTATCCCGTAACAGATTTTTTGCGGGTATTTGGGTTCCGTCAAATGCACTCGCAGAATTTCGGAAACGACATTTCACCTTTTGCCCATCGAATCAAATTCAATGAAATTCTGTTGAAGGAACTTGGGTGAAAAACTCCGTTCTGAATTACGAAACCGTTGCTCTACCACTGAGCTACATTGGCCACTAATGCAGGCCAATCTACCCGATAGGTCCTCACGGGGAAACTGTTTTTTTACTTCCAATGCAAGAGGTGCAGGCTCAAATTCATCGAAGTGATAAAAGTTCGCGTTCACCGGTCGTACGGGTTGAATACCCCATGTGCGGCCGCTGCTCATTGACGCATAATCCAACGCGGATTTGAAGGCCGAACCGGGTTTCACGTCCAAGTTCATGGGACAACGCAAAACAAATCAAAACATACGGAGGATCTCATGTTAAATAATCCACAAGTAGATCAAACGAGGGGCAAGGGAGATGCGAATTTCCAACGGATGGGCAATGGCCAGGGTTCAACCGCGACCACTTCCGCCAGCGCACGGCGCGAGAGTGAACCGGCTTCTGCGACGCGCCCGCGCAAAACCGCTTCTACGGACACCCAATCCACCGCGCAAGCCAAGCCGCCCACGCACGAGGAAATTAAGGCCCGCGCATTCCAGATCTATGTGAAAAAAGGCCGGCCCGAAGGACGCGACACAGAGAATTGGCTCGAAGCCGAAGCCGAATTGCACCGCGAGCGGGGAATCAAAACAGCGAAGCGCTGATTTGGAAAAACGGTTGCATCGATACACGGTCACAAAGTTACAAAGGGCTGCCGCTTTGTAACATTGTAACTATTTAACCTTGTAACGAAGCTCATCCCTCATCTTCCCGCGCCAAAAGAATTTTGCGCGAGGGGACATAATTTGCTGCAAATTCGCGGCGGAATTCCGCAAACGTCCCCGCCGCA
>DASRBR010000594.1:0-3480 GCA_035653495.1 Verrucomicrobiia bacterium | reverse complement strand
AATTATTATCTGATCCGAAATGGGAAACCTTGGTGCGCGAATTGATGGTCGAAGTGATCAACACTGCGAACGCGCTCGGATTGAAGCTCCCGATGCAGACAGCAGAGAAACAGATCTCACGCACGCGCGACATGGGCGCATATAAGGCTTCGACATTGCTCGATTTTGAAAACGGCCTGCCGCTCGAGTTGGAGGCTTTATTTTTTGAGCCCTTGCGCCAGGCGCAACAAGCGAAAGTCGCCGTACCGCGATTGACTGCTCTGTGCAATCTGTTGCGAGCATTGGATGCCAAACGAACTTGATAATGCAACTCGCGTCATTTAGTTTTGCTGCATGACGTGGGCTGAAGCATGTAATGACAAGAGGCTACAAAACCTGCCGTATAAGATTGAGATCAATCGGCAGGGCAAAATCATCATGAGTCCTACGCGGAACAAACACGGCTTCTATCAGAGTAAAATTGATGCGTTGCTGCATCAGCTTCTTCCGCACGGGCATGGCATCATAGAATGTGCAATAGACACACCTGAAGGAACGTACGTTGCTGATGTGACATGGGTGAGTCCTGAGCGTTTTAAAATCATCGAAGATGAGATTAGCAGTTCCATTGCTCCGGAAATCTGCGTGGAAGTCTGGTCGGCTTCCAACACGCCTGAAGAAATAGCGATGAAACGGCGGCTTTATTTGGAAAAAGGAGCGGTGGAATTTTGGTATTGTGATGCCGAGGGACGCATCACGCATTTTGATAAATCCGGGGAACTGCCCCAATCCAAACTTTGTCCGCGTTTCCCCAAGCAAATCGTTTGAAGGGAACCAACTGCCGCAGCTCGGCACAGATTGAATCCAATTTGAAATGAAAGTTCGCGTACGATTCGCACCGAGTCCCACCGGATTTCTTCACATCGGCGGCGCGCGCACGGCCTTGTTCAACTGGCTTTATGCGCGGCACACCGGTGGCACGTTCGTTCTCCGCATCGAAGACACCGACGCCGCGCGCAATACCCAGGAAGCGGTGGAAGTGATCTTGAACGGTTTGCGCTGGCTCGGGCTGGACTGGGATGAAGGCCCGATCAGCGGCGATGTGACCGCCGCGAGCAAAGGCGATTACGGGCCTTATTTTCAAAGCCAGCGAAATGAGGTTTATAAAAAGCGCGTGGCGGAATTGCTCTCGCGCGGCATGGCTTACGAACACGAGGGCGCGGTCAAATTCAAGATGCAGCGCGATCCGGTTGTCATCCCGGACCTGGTCGTCGGGAATGTGACGCGCGAATTGACCGACCGCGAAAAGCTTGACCCGGACTTTGTGATCGTTCGGTCGGATGGCCAGCCGGTATTTCATCTGGTCAATGTCATTGACGATCTGGAGATGGGCATCACGCATGTCATCCGCGGTGAAGATCATTTGAGCAACACGGCAAAACATATCGCGCTGTTCAAGGCTTTCGGAGCCGAACCGCCGAAATACGCACACATTCCGCTCATCCTTAACATTGACGGCACGAAGATGAGCAAGCGCGACAAAGGCGCTTCGTTGATGACGTATTTGGAGGAAGGTTACGCGCCGGAAGCCGTCGTCAACTATCTTTGCCTGCTCGGTTGGTCGCCAAAAGGCAACCGCGAAAAAGTGCCGATCAAGGAAGTCGTCGAGTTGTTCGATCTCCCGCAAATCCTGCGGCACAATGCGCGCTTTGATTTGAACAAACTTCACTGGCTCAACGGCGAATACATCCGCGAGATGAGCGATGATCGGTTTCACGAACTTGCGGTGCACGCGCTGGCGCGCATTGGACTCGACACCAACTCGTACGATTTGGATTACGTGAAGGCGGCGTTGGATACGGCGAAGCAAAAGGTGAAACTGTTTTCGGAAGTGCCAACTTTTGCCGACTTCTATTTCAAGGAACAGATCGAGCTGGAACCGGAAATCCTCCAGAAGGATTTTCCTGCGGAAGCCAGGCCACACCTTAAAGAACTGCGCGATGTACTCGCCGAGCTGCCGCAGTTCGACGCGAACAGCTTGAACACGGCGTTTAAAGCGTTCGCAGCAAAGACTGGCGCGAACATCGGAACGCTCGTCCATCCAACGCGGCTGATTTGCACCGGCAGGACCGTCGGCCCAAGCCTCTACCATTTGATGGAAGTGCTCGGAAAAGAACGTGTGCTCGCGCGCTTTGATCGCATCCTGAACCATGGCTGACTTCCGGCTTAGCGTGACAAATTCCGGTTCTTCGCGCGCGATTCACGCGCCATGCGCGCCTTGAATTTCAGTATACATGCCTGCAATTGAGGATTGCTCGTTGCAAGGATTTTGACTGCGAGCAAACCGGCGTTGCGCCCATTGCCGATCGCGACCGTCGCCACAGGGACTCCGGCGGGCATTTGGGCGATCGACAGGAGCGAATCCAAACCTTTCAATGCCTTGGTTTCAATCGGCACGCCAATCACCGGCAGAGGCGTGTGACTCGCCACCATTCCCGGCAAATGCGCCGCGCCGCCAGCGCCGGCAATGATGACACGCAAGCCGCGTTGGTGAGCAGAATGGGCGTAACGCGCCATGTCCATCGGCGTGCGATGGGCGGATACCACGCGCACTTCATGCGGAACACCAAATTCTTCGCAGACGTCCGCCGCAGCTTTCAACGTCGGCCAATCGGAATCGCTTCCCATGATGATGCCGACGAGTGGTTTGGTGGATTTCATCATTGTTCTCCAAAACGGATCAGGCTGGCGGCGCGTTGCGCGGTGGCAAGCGCTTCCCCAAGATTTTGTCCAAGCGCGGTGACATGACCCATCTTTCTGCCTTTCGAACTGACCGCCTTGCCATAAATGTGCGGATGCGCTCCGGCCACAGCAAGTGCATCAGCCAGACCGTGCGGCGCGCCGCTTCCCTTCCCTGCTCCCAAAAGATTGATCATCACCGCGGCTGGCGCCCGCATCTGCGTCGAACCCAAAGGCCAGCCAAGCACGGCTCTCATGTGGTTCTCAAATTGCGAACAAACGCAACCCTCAATCGTGTAATGCCCCGAATTATGGACGCGTGGCGCAAGCTCGTTCACCAAAACGGTTCCGTCCTGCGCAAAAAACATCTCCACTCCCATGGTGCCGACGATCCCCACCGTCTCTGCGGCCTTGCGGGCGATCTCAGCAGCGCGATTCGCAAGCTCCGGTGCGATTTCAGCCGGTGCTTTCACGACATGGCAAATGTGGTCGCGTTGAATCGTCTCAACCACTGGATATGAAATAATCTCGCCGCCACGCCCGCGGGTGATCATCACCGCAAGCTCTATCTTGAATGGACAAAATTTCTCGACCATCAAGGCATTAGTGTTGCCGCCAAGCTGGGCCCATGCCGCCTCAATATCCGCTTGGGAACGCAAGGTGAAATTGCCTTTGCCATCGTATCCATTGCGCCTTTTTTTGAGGACCATCGGCCAACCGAATTTTTTGCCAGCCGAAAGCACTGCATCTTTATCCGGCGTC
>DASRBR010000593.1:0-7205 GCA_035653495.1 Verrucomicrobiia bacterium | reverse complement strand
TGCCATGATGAGTCGGCGTCCATCGCTGATGCCAATGCTGTACAAGAGCGCGATGTAGGTTTCGGCGACGGTTGAATTGGATTGCGGACGCATTTGCTGGAATGGAGCAGACTTCGAAAGAATTGGCGATGTCTTAATTAGGGAAGAGGGAGGTTCTTGGGCGCCCAATGGAAGCCGCAACGGAATCAGCGACAAAACGCCTTCGGATCGCCCAGCATCGTGTCCACCCATTGGGCGGCATATTTGTCGGAAAGCGAGAGGCGTTTGAGCATGGAAATCATGCCGCGTCGGTCGCCGCGGCGCGCTGCGATGCGAAAGCGTTCCAGCAAGCCCGAAACGAACAACCGCTCATTGACGGTCATGCCCGCGTACTTGGGATTCGCTTTCGCCGGACGTTGTTTATTGGTTGCCATTTTTGATTCTGCAAATCGCCCAAAAGCCAGCAACTTCTCTGCCGAAATCGGAGGATCGATCGGAAAAACAAAAAAACCGGATTTTCATCCGGTTTTAAAGTTAGAACAAAAGTTTAAAACTTTTGGTTGAGCTAGAGCAGCGCCGCAGACAAACGCTTGATTTTGCACACAGAACAACTGCACTTTCGCTCTGTCAACGCTGCCACTCTAGCGCATCCCGCAAAAGCCAAAAGTCACCAGTACTGGTTACACGCGGGGAATGGCCATTTTGCGGGCGTCGGCAGGCCAGAATTGTGCCGTTTTGCGCCATTTTTGCACGGCATTTGGCAATTTTGTCACACCACAGACACACTCGACGCGGGTTTGTAGGCCTGATTTTTCTCGACAGCGGCGATATCGAATTTAATGTGTAAGCAACTTGGGCGTGAAGTTGCCCGGGTTGAAAAAGATGATGCGCCGGCTTTTCAAATACATTGTGGGGCTGTTGTCGTTTCGCCGCAATCCCACCAGCCGCCACAATTTGATCGGCATGTATTTGGGCGAAAGCAACAGCAGCGGCGGCCGCAAGCCCAATCGCGACCGGGCGTGAAACGTTCCGTGTCTCAAGCCGTGCTTGAGCTTTCAGCACCTCCAATTGCTTGACCACCCTGATTACAAAAACAAGAAAGGCCGGACTTTCGTCCAGCCTTTAAAGTGAGAACAAGTTTTTATCTTGGTTGAGCCGAGCAGCGCCGCAGACAATCGCTTTTTTCGCACACTGAACAACTGCATTTCGCTCTGTCAACGCTGCCACTCTATACCATCTGGGGTAAGCCGAAAGTCACCAGTACTGGTGACAAGGCGCGATTTTTCGCAACATGCTCATATGGAGAAGCTTGCAATGGCGGTGGAGCTGAATGCTTACATGGTTAAATCGTTACAACGTTATATCCATTACATTGCAGCAGTGAAGAACCATGTAACCGATTTAACTTTTTAACCGTTTAACCTCGGTGCCACTTTCCGCTTTGAAGTTCCACGTGCCGCCGCCATAATTTCCGCGTGTTCGCGTCAGGGCATCCCGCATGACTCAAACCCAAAAATTGCTTTGCGAATTGATAGCGCTTCCCAGCGTGAACAATACCCTGCTGCCCGCAGGACATCCCCGCGCTGGCGAACAGCCTGTTGCCGATTTTTTGGCCGCCATTGCCGCCAGGGCCGGATTGGACGTGGATTTTCAAAAAGTCTTTCCCGGGCGCTCAAACCTGTTCGCGCGCCTTTCGCCCCAAGGCAAGGTTCGCTCGCGCATCCTGCTCGCGCCGCATCTGGACACGGTGGATATCGCCAGCGACGAACAATTGCTCCCACGCGAAAAAAACGGACGGCTTTACGGTCGAGGCGCGAGCGACACGAAAGGTTCTGTCGCTGCAATGATGTCCGCACTTTGCGAACTGGCACAGAAACGCGCGGCGCCAAAAGGAACAGAAATCATTTTCGTGGGTTTGGTGGATGAAGAAACAGGCCAGGGAGGTTCGCGCGCGCTGGCAGCTTCCGGTTTTAAGGCCGACCTTGCGATTGTTGGCGAGCCAACTTGCTTGCGATTGGTCACAGCGCACAAGGGCAATCTCTGGCTGAAATTGGAAACGCACGGCAAGGCCGCGCATGGTTCGCGTCCCGACCTTGGCAAAAATGCGGTGCTTGAAATGGCCCGCATCGTTGATTTGCTGGAGACCCAATACGCGGCGCAATTGCGCAAGCACCGGCATCCGATTCTCGGCCATGCGACTGTGAATGTCGGGACGATTTCCGGCGGCGTGCAGGCGAACATCGTTCCCGCGCATTGCTCCATCACGATTGATCGCCGTACAATTCCCGGAGAGACGGACGCGGGCGTGTGGCGCGAACTTCGTGCCTTGCTCCTCAAAAAACATCTTCACGCCACCCTCGACAACACCAAAACCGGCGCGTGTCTGCCATTGGAAACCAATCCTTCGTTACCTTTGGTGCGCAAGTTTATGAGCAGCCTTGGCCAGAAACGCCCCTTGGGCGTGGATTATTTTTGCGATGCCTCGGTGCTTGCGCATGGCGGCATTCCCAGCGTGGTGTTCGGCCCCGGCGACATCGCCCAGGCGCACACCATTGACGAGTGGATTTCACTCGCGGAACTTGAACGCGGGCGCCAATTGCTGGTCAATTTCCTGTCGTCCCTTGAGTAATTCATTCATCCAAACCAGAAACCATCATCATGCCTGTCAAAACGCTTGATTCCGGCACAAACGCGGACTCTCACAAAGCCACTTTTTTTCGCCAGGGCGGCTGGATGATGATCAGCGCGGTCGCGGCGGGCGCATTCATGTTTGCCGTGCAGATTTTTTCCAAGAAATTTTTGACCGACGTGGAATACAGTTCGTTCGGCGCGCTGATCCAGGTGACGAACTGGATCACCATTCCTTCACTCGGCCTGCAAATGGTTTTTGCGCAACAAACCGCCGCCGTCATCAACGACCAGCAACAACGCCAGCTCGTGGGAACCGTGAAAGCAGTGATGCTCTGGACGTTTTGCATCTGGCTGGCAACCGTCATCGTTGCGGTGATTTTTCGCCATGACTGGGTTGACGCGCTCAAGCTCAGCAATCCGATGTCGCTCTGGCTGACGATTGCGGTGGGACTGTTCATGATCTGGATGCAGATTTTCCAGGGGCTGCTGCAAGGGCGTCAGAATTTTTTGTGGTTCGGCTGGGCGAACATATCCAACGGCGTTGGGCGATTCGTCATCGGCGGATTGATCGTCGTGGCGCTGCACGGCCAATGCGCCGGGTTGATGCTGGGCGTGTTGATCGGGATGGTGTTGGCGTTTCTCGCGTGCGTTTCCCAGAATTTCGATTTGCTGAGAAGTCCGCGCGCGCCGTTCGATGCCATTGGCTGGCTGAAACGCGTCGTGCCGCTGACATTGGGCTTTGGCGTGAGCACGTTCCTTTTCAGCGCGGACGCCATCGTGGTGCAGAATTATCTCGGAGCGAACGGCAACGCTGCGGATTACATTTTCGGAGCGACCTTGTGCCGCGCGATCGTGTTGTTCACTGTGCCGCTTGCGGCGGTGATGTTTCCCAAGCTGGTGCACAGCGCGGCGCGTTCGCAAAAAAGCAACGTCATGGGCCTGACCATGGTGGGCACGGTTGGATTGAGCCTGCTGGCGGTCCTCGGGTTGGCGCTGGTGTCGCCGTTTCTGCTCAAAATTTTCTCGAAAGGCAATTATCAGGTGATGGTGCCGCTGGTTCCGTTGTTTGCCGCGGGGATGGTGCCGCTGGGTTCCGGCAATGTGCTTCTCTACAATCTCATGGCGCACTCGCGTTTTAAGATCGTCCCGGCGCTGCTGGTGTTGGCGGTCGGCTATTGGATCGCGCTGCAGCATTTCCATGACTCATTTAAAATGGTCATCCAGGTCTTCTGCGTTTTCACGGTGATTTACTTCGTGCTTTGCGCGTTGTTTACCTGGGTGTTCGATCGCGGGCACGGGGTCGTGAAACAGCCGGTTATTGAAGGCGTGTAAGCTTATTTGCTTTCTTTTTCCGTCTTGCTCTCTTTTTCTTTCAGGCTGTGCCCGGACAACGGCACCGGTTGGCTTAATTTTTTGTAAATCCAGGCTTCCAGCGGCTTGAGCCAACGCAGCCATTCCCAAAACGGCGAATAGAACAGGCGCAATCGAATCACCGAAAGCAGCATCGTCAGCGAAGTTTTTCCCAGCGCAACTTTGGAACCGATCTTGTCGGTCCATTCGGTCGGCACCTCTAGCACGGAAAAACCGGCGCGTTTCAGCGAATAAAGCAGGTTGATGTCAAAGGCCATGTCCGCGATGCGCAGGAAGGAATGGATTTTTTCGACCGCGTCGCGATGCATCACCTTCGCGCCGCATTGCGTGTCGCGGATGCGCATGTGGAACAAAAATTCGACTATGATATGAAAGCCGCGGCTCGCAAATTGCCGCTTGCCGGATTGCGATTGATGCAAAATTGCGCCCGGCAACCAACGCGAACCGATGATGCAATCGGCCTTGTCCGTCAGCTTCACCAAATCGTGAAACGCTTTCGGGCCGGTTGCACCGTCGGCGTCCACATAGCCGATCAAATCAGCCATCGGCGCGAGTTTGAGCCCTTCGATCAACGCGCCGCCCTTGCCGATGGGCTCGGGAAATTCCATCGCGCTCACGGTGGGATATTTCGCAGCGACGCGTTGCACCACGGCAAGCGTATTGTCACGGCAACCGTTAAGCACGACCACGAGCTGAAATTTGCCGCTGTAATTCTTTTGGAAATAATGGGCAAAATCCAAAAGCACCGGCTCGATCCGGTCCTCCTCGTTGTACGCCGGTATCAACAGCAACAGCCTGTGTTCGGACGGAGTCACGCGTGGTTACTGGATATTCAATTCGCGCTTGATGTTGAACTTCTCGACGCGCTTGCGCAACGTCGCGCGCGTGATGCCAAGAAGCTTCGCCGCATGCACCTGGTTGCCCTTGCTTTCCTGCAATGCCTGGATGATCAACTCGCGTTCAACTGCGGGAAAAACTTTCAACTTCGGGTCCTGCCGCGCCCAGCGGAAGAGCAGTTTCGCAACAGAAGCAATTTCCGTTACGCCGCCTTCGCCCGCCGCAAGCGGCCCGGCTGTCAATTGCGCTGTCGAACTCGCGTGTGCGGCCGGGTCGGTGATTTCCGGCGGCAAATCGCCCTGCAAAATCACATCGCCTTTCGCCACGACCACCGCGCGCTGGATGACATTCTCCAATTCGCGCACGTTGCCCGGCCAATGATATTTCTCCAGCGCCTTGATGACACCGGGCGAAATGGATTTCGGCCTGTGCCCGGGAGTGGTCGCCAGCTTTTTCAAAAAATAATTCACGAGCAACCGGATGTCTTCCGGGCGTTCGCGCAACGGCGGCAACTGCACGCGCACGACATTCAACCGATAAAACAAATCTTCGCGAAACTGCCGCGCGGCGACCGCCTGCTCCAACGGCTTGTTCGTCGCCGCGATAATGCGCACGTCCACGTGAATGGCCTGGTTGCCGCCCACCCGCTCGAAGGTGCCGGATTGCAAGACGCGCAGGATTTTCGTTTGCGTGGCAGGCGTCATATCGCCGATTTCATCGAGGAAAATTGTGCCCTGATGGCATTGCTCGAAGCGCCCGATCCGTTGTGTGGCCGCGCCGGTGAATGCGCCGCGTTCGTGCCCGAACAATTCGCTTTCGAGCAACTGCTCGGGAATCGCCGCGCAATTGATGGCGAGGAACGGCTTGCCGCTGCGTTCGCTGTGATGATAAATCGCGCGCGCAACCAGTTCCTTCCCCGTGCCGCTTTCGCCGGTGATTAGCGCCGTGGCATCCGAGCCGGCCAACTGGCCGATGAGCTTGAAAACTTTTTGCATCGACTCGCTACGGCCCACGATGCCCACTTCGTAATCCTCCGATTCAAGTAACGGCTCGTAGGAAACGACTTGCTTCATGTCGAGCGCGGTCTTGAGCGCGCTGGCGATGATGGCCTTCAATTTGGGAACATCGAACGGCTTGAGCAGATAATCGTAAGCGCCCAGTTTCATCGCTTCGATGGCGGTCTGCGTCGTTCCGTAGGCGGTCATGAGGATGACGAGCAGCTTGGAATCAATTTCGCGGATGCGCCGCAACGTTTCGAGCCCGCTGATCCCGCCCATCCGAATGTCCATGATGACCAAATCCGGTTTCAGGCGGGGGATGAGTTTCAACCCTTCTTCGCCGCTGGCGGCGGTGTGCAGTTCAGTCTCAGGCGAATCAAAAATCCGGCGGAACGAATATTGCACATCCGCTTCGTCATCGATTAACAACAATTTAGCCATGAGAGAAAATCTTGAATGAGTCTGTAAGAAAGTCGAATGAATTCAATCAGCGAGATGCTGGTCGAACCACGCCAGCGTCTTGTCCCACATCTCGGGCGTGTAAACATGCCCCTGGCCGGGATAAATGATGCTTTGAAAATCGTCTTCCTTCCCATAAAGCCGGTAAACCGGCCGCGCCACCGATTCAATCACGTGAATCCCATCGGTGGGTGAAGTCGGGTCATCGGCACCACTCATGAACAAAATGGGACGCGGCGCAATCAACGAGATCACCGCCTCGGTGTCGAAGTGGTTCAGCATGCCGGGTACAAAATAATAAATTCCGTGCCCTTTCAATTGTTCGTGCTGGATGAGATTTTGATAGCGCGTCATGCAGGCGATTGCCACGCCGGTTTTAATGCGGTCATCCAGCGCCATCAACCACCATGAACGCGTCGCGCCCATGCTCATGCCCGTCACACCGATGCGCGAAGCGTCGACTTCCGGGCGCGACACGAGATAATCCAGCGCCGTCAAATCGTCCCGCAAAATCATTCCCCAAAGGGTGCGCCCCACCCACAGGTTGAACTTGGCCGCCGTCATTTCGCCGGCGCTGCCTTTTTCGTCCGGGCCGCCGGGTCCCTTTCCGTTGCGTTCGCCGAAACAATACGAATCAATCGCGATCACCGCAAAGCCGCGCTTGGCGAACACCGGGCCGGGCGCAAACGGCGTATGGCTCGCGTGAAACAATTCCTCCTTGCCGATGTCATACTGGCCGCCATGCCAGTGGCAATAAAGGATCGCCGGCGCCTTGCCGGGATGATTTTTTGGCAGCACAAGGTAGCCCGGCACGATCGCGCCCGCGCCGTTGTCGAACTGGAATTTTTCAAGGATGTAATCGCCGCGGTCTTCACGCGACAACGTCTGCATGGCCGAAACGTTGGGGCGCGGCGGCAGTTTGCCCAGCAG
>DASRBR010000592.1:0-2025 GCA_035653495.1 Verrucomicrobiia bacterium | reverse complement strand
TCCGCAAAGTCACCGCAACCATGGCGCTGCCGCAAATCGGCCGTCCTGATGACATGGCCAACGCGGCTGTTTTTTTGGCGTCGGACACTTTGGCGCGGCACATCACCGGCCAAACGCTCGCCATCGCCGGTGGGATGGAAGGACGATTATTGTGGAAGCCGGAGGAGATTGATACCGGCTGCATCTAGCTAGAGCAATTTAAAATTAAAAGTGCAGCCGGAATTAACCATTTCTAAAAGGGAGCGCGGGCGTCCTCGCCCGCACCCGCTCGGCGTCCGGCCGAGCGGAATCACCCGGCAAACACTTGGCGGGACGCCAAGTGCAGCGACCGGGACGGTCGCGCTCCCCATATTTTGACAAAATTCTGGCCACAGTATTTTCTTTAACCGCGCTAAATGCAAAGCAGGAAATCAGAGATGCAGATGCTGCCAGAGCGCGGCGGGCGCAAGGCGCAAGTTGATGAAGAACGGACCGAATTCACCGTAGCGTGCAGTCACTTCGTCGAAGCGCATTTCGTAAACGATTTCCTTCACCGCGTCCAACTGGTGCGCCATGAGCGTGACGCCCCATTCCCATTCATCCAATCCGATGGAGCCGGTGATGAGCTGGGAGACGCGCCCGGAGAATTTGCGTCCCACCCGCGCATGGCCGCCCATGAGCTTTTTGCGCGTCTCAAAATCGAGCGAGTACCAGTTGTCATTTCCCTGGCGCCGTTTGCTCATGGGATAAAACGCCATGATCTCCCAATCGGGCATTTCGGGATAAAGCCGGTAATGTTCGTAATCGGCGCGGCGCTTGTTCCCCTCGGCCATGCGCGTCTTGAAGGCTTCGCTGTCGGGCGAAAGCTTTTCCTGCTGGATGAGCGTCTGGCGGCTTTCCTCTTCCGTGGGCATGTATTCGCTCAGTTCGGTGATGCTCAAATAGGTGAACACCGGCGCAAGCGCTCCGGGTGGAAAACACGCTTCCAGGTCGCGATGCAATTGCGCCGCGTGACCGAGCTCAGCCGCCTGCAACATGACGGCGAAATCCGCCTTGCCGCTGATGTTCGCGTAGGTGACCAGGCGTGGATGGCTCGGATTTGCATTGGCCGCGCAGAGCTTTTCCAGTTTGAGGCGCGTTTGGTCCGATTCACCGGCGGGCAATTGCGTCCACCGCATGCGGTCGATGCGATAGAACAAATGCATGACGTGAATGCCTTGATTGAGTTTGACGGTGGGGAGATTCATGACGTAACGGATTTAATCCAATCGCAACGCCTGTTCGAGGAATTGTTCAAGATGCGTGATGATGGCTGTTTCGGCGACTACGAGGGTTGCGCCGGCATCGCGGGCGGCGGATTGCAGCGCGGTGTCCTTTTCTTCGGCAAAGGCAATCACAGGAAGGTGATTAGTCTCCGGGTTTTGCCGCAGTTGAGAGATGGCTTCAACCACATTCGTTCGCCGTGCGGCAAGATCGGCAAGGACGACCAACGGCTTGTCCCGGACGGCGCAAACGACGAGAGATTCCCCTCCAACGCTCACGACGCGATAACCGAGATCTTGCAGGCGGTTGACCAGTTGGGTGCCGGGCAACAATTTCTCGTAAAAAACCAAAGCGAGCGGTTGCGTCATAAACCAAGTTTTAGGCAGGCACGGAGAAATTGCAAAACGTTTTGCTAAAAGCTTTCGTGTCGTTCTGGCCCCGCCATTTTCCTTGACTGAAATCGAGCCCGTGATAACCTCAAATCCGTCAGGAGGGTGCGATTCAGATACTCCCCCGCAATCGCCCTTGAAAGCATTTCGCTTAACCCGCCAAAAAGGCTCCGTCGCCCCGAAAATATGAAACACCGAACGCCCAACATGAACCCCGACATCCGATGTCGGGGCGGGCGCCGAACCTTCAAGTGGAACCAAACGGGGTTCTTTTTCAAGCGGTCGCAATCGTGTTACGGCGATTTTGGAGTGCGGTGGCATGACACCGCTTTTCTTCCGGGCGACATGTCGCCCGGTTCCAAAGCGCGGACATGTCCGCGCACTCCAAATAAAA
>DASRBR010000591.1:0-9157 GCA_035653495.1 Verrucomicrobiia bacterium | reverse complement strand
TTTTATTTGGAGTGCGCGGACATGTCCGCGCTTTGGAACCGGGCGACATGTCGCCCGGAAGAAAAGCGGTGTCATGCCACCGCACTCCAAAATCGCCTTAAGACGATTGCGGTCACTTGAAAAAGGTTTCAACAACGCAGCAATCAGCCGGTTGCGCCGAATAAAAAAACCGCGGTCTGGAATGACCCAGACCGCGGTGTTGTGCAAAGATTTCGATTACGATTCCCAGCCGGCGCGGTTTTCGCGTTTCACGAATTGCTCGGCTTCGGCAACATTCGGTGATTTCATAGCCGGGCCATCCCATTCCAGGCGGCGTCCTTCACCGACGCGCAAAGCGACGCAGCCGAGCAGAATCACTTCAGCAAGATAACCGGCGATTTCGAAATTCGAATAGCTCGGCGTGCCGTCCTTCATCATCTTGAACCATTCGGACATGTGCCGCTGGGTCAGTCCGCCATTGCCTTCCACGCGGGGAATGGTTTGTGGCACTGCCTTGCAAGCTTCGTCCTGGTCGCCGGGAACGAAGGTGTCCTTGCCGTTCATGCAAACGAAGAACTTCGCGCCGTAATCGTCGGGCGAAAACAGCTTGCCCTTGTCGCCAATGATCAATGCGCCGCTGCCGGGCAGGCCATCCTGCATGTTGACGATTTCATGGATGGTGCCAGCGTCGGGACGCAGGGGTCTCAATGAATCCGACGGATTGCCATCGTACCACCAGAATTTGAGCGGCGGCAAACCTTCGCGTTCGGGGAATTCAAAACGGATGCGCGAGGTCTTGGGATAGGTTTCCGGATAAAGCCGCGAACAAAGTTCAAGCTCGATCACGTTTGGATATCCAAGTTTCAGCGCGCGGAACGGCATGTTGACGGTGTGGCAGGCCATGTCGCCCAATGCGCCTGTGCCAAAATCTTCCCAACCGCGCCAATTGAAGGGATGATACACATGCTGCTTGAAGGGCCTCGGTTGCGCGGGCCCGATCCAAATGTCCCAATCGAGTGTCGGAGGCACTGGATCTTCGCCTGTGGGCCGGTCGAGTCCCTGCGGCCAGATGGGCCGGTTGGACCAGACATGCAGTTCGCGCGGAGTGCCGATGACGCCCGCTTGGATCACTTCAACTGCACGGCGGAGGCCGTCTTCGGCGCTGCCCTGGTTGCCCATTTGCGTGGCGAGTTTCTTTTCGCGGGCAATGGTGCGCGCGGTGCGGGCTTCATAAACCGTCTGTGTCAGCGGCTTCTGGCAGAAGGCGTGTTTGCCCATCTTCATCGCGCGGATGGCGGCGACGCCGTGATGATGGTCCGGCGTGGAAACGGTGACGGCGTCAATGTCCTTGCCGATCTTGTCGAGCATCTCGCGGTAATCATTGAAGAGCTTCACTCCGGGGAATTGATCGCCATGCTCGCGGGCCTTGCGCGCAAGGTTGTTTTTATCCACATCGCACAACGCGAAGAGCGTCCCGCCATTGCCGACGACGCAATTCACATCGTCCGAGCCTTTGCCGCCCACGCCGATGCAGGCGACGTTGATGCGGTCATTGGCGCCGAGGACGCGCCCAACGAACGGGAAGTAAAGCGCGGCTGCGCCTGCCGCAACCGAGGTGCGGCGGATGAAATTACGGCGGGACAATCCGTCGGAAGAGACGGCGGGAGAGGCAGATTTCTTTTGCATGATATTTTCTTTCTGTGTGTCGAATCTACAGTGATTAGGAGCGAGTAAACCGCTTTGAAAGAACAAGGTCAAGGGGCAATCCTTCGCATGAATATGCGGTCAAGAACGACGGGCATGGACGCATCGACGGGCTTGGAATCCATTTTGTTTACCGCTGATTTATCATTTTCTTTTTTCATGCCGTTCAAATTTTAGATGAATAGTGGGTGTTCACCCCACTTCTGCCAACCGGGGTCTCCACCCCATAGTAGGTTTGCGGGCGCGCTGGCGAAGTGGACGGGAAAAACCAATCACAATTTGGTGAGCAGAATTTTTTTTGTGCCGCAGGAACGAGAGCGAGGACCTGTTGAGCTTTAAACAACTCAAATCTGAGGGGATCAAGTATGTGGCAGCGGTCGCATTCGTCGCGCCGGCCTTGTTGCTGCGCTGGTGGATGAACCGTGAATTGGAACTGCAGACGTCGTTCGTGCCATTTTTCCTGGCAGTGCTGGCGAGCACCTCTTTCGGAGGTTGGAAACCGGGTTGTCTTACGGCCTTCTTAATCGCAGCCATCGCCGATTACTCTTTCATCGATTGGAACCATCTTCCAACAGGGGCTGATTTGGATTACCCGGTGAAGCTGCTTGTTTTTCTGGCCGGCAGCGCCTGCATCATTGGCGTCATTGAAGCACAGCGTCGCGCCCGCCGCGCGGCGGAAGCGCTGGTAAGGCAATTGCAGTTGCAAATCGAGCGGCAGCAGCAAACCGAAGCGCAATTGACCGCAAGCGAAGAGCGCTATCGCTCCTTGTTCGAGAACAATCTTGACGCGGTGTTCACGCTCGATCTGGAGGGCTTCTTCACCACCGCCAATCCATCCGCGCTCAAGCTTTGCGGATATTCCCTGGCGGAATTGCAGCAGATGCGTTTCACCGCTTTTTGTTCGCCGGAGCAATGCGAGGAAGCCAAACGGCATTTCCAGCTTTGCTTGCGGGACGAGCCGGAACCTTTCTTTGAATTGCGCATCGCCACCAAGGAAGGCCGCTCCGTGGATTTGTTCATCAGCGGCGGGCCCATCAAACTCAAGGGAAAAATCGTCGGCGTTTACGCCATCGCGGCGGATGTGACCGAACGGACCCGTTCGCAAACCCTGCTGACCGCGTTTTCGCAACTGGGCCAGCGACTCAGTTCCGTGACGACGCCCGTTGCAGCCGGCCGCATCATCGGGGACGTGGCTGAAGAATTGTTCGGGTGGGACTCATTCAGCCTGAACCTCTATTCGCTCGAAAACAAACAGATCAGTTATGTGTTGAACGTGGACACGTTCAACGGGGAGAAAACGGAAATCCTCCCGTTTCTTTCCGCGCCCGGCATTCCTGCGCTCGCGCATCGTGTCTTCAGGAACGGAGCGGAACTCATCGCGCCCCCGCCGACAGACGTTGACGAGAAAGTCCGGCTGGTTGATGGCGCGGAACGGTCGCCTTCCAGGATGTTTGTGCCCATCCGTGAGAAGGAGAAAAACATTGGCGTGCTGTCCGTGGGCAGATTTCGCACGGGCGCATACGACGAGCAGGATTTGAAGGCATTGGAGGCACTGTCAGAATATTGCGGCGGCGCGTTGCAACGCATCCGGGCCGAAGGCGCGCTGCGCCGGAACGAGGAAGATTACCGCGCGCTGTTTGATTCCGATGGGAGCGCCAAGTGCCAATTGGAACCGGTGGGAGGCCGCTTTCTGCGCGTGAATCCGAAATTTTGCGAGCTGACGGGTTATTCCGAACGGGAGTTGCTGGGCAAAACGTTTCGCGAGGTCACACATCCGGAGGACCGTGAAACTTCCCGGCAAAATTTTGAAAAATTGCTGCTCGGCGAAGTGAACGACTTTCGCATGGAAAAGCGTTACGAACGCAAGGACAAAACAACTTGCTGGGTAGACACAACCGTCACTTTGATCCGCGATGCTGAAGGTCTGCCTTCGCGCGTCATTGCCAGCTCGGTGGACATCACCGACCGCAAGGCTGCGGAAGAAGCGTTGGCCATTTCCAATCAGCGTCTGGCCCTGATTGCGAGCGTCGCCAATGCTGTGGTCGGCGATGAACCGATCGAAGAACAGATGCGCACTGTGGCGGAAACGGTGCGCGCCGCGTACGGAACCAAAGCCTGCATTATACGCGTTTTGGAAGGCGAGGAAGTAAGATTGCTGTCCTGTGCCGGTTTGTCGCAGGAGGTGCTCAAGCCCCGTCTCCCGATCAATGGCCGCCTTATGAGCAAAATCCTAAACGAGCGCGTGCCGGTGTTCGTTCCCGATTTGCAGGCACTCAGCGCGCAACCAGCAGAGCCGTACAATGTGCTGGGGCTTGTCTCCTATGCCGGCGCGCCGCTATTGGTGCATGACAAGATTATTGGCGTGGTTGGCATCTTTTACGGCGAACCCGTGCGCAATTTCAGCGCCACGGACCTGCAACAGCTCCAAATCATAGCCAATCACATCGCCGTGGCCATCGCTAACGACCGGCTTTTCCAGGAGGTCAAACTGCAAAAAGCCGTGTTGCAGGAGCAAGTCCATGAGCGGCGCGAAATCGAAGAGGAAGTGCAGAAGCTCAATACCGAATTGGAACTGCGCGTCTTGGAACGGACGCGCGAGTTGCAGCTCGCCAACGGCGAACTGGAAGCGTTCGCCTACTCGGTGTCTCATGATTTGCGCGGGCCTTTGCGCAGCGTGGGCGGGTTTACCGAAGCATTGAAGGATGAATATGAACAGCGGCTTGACGAGCAAGGCACAGAATATCTCAATCGTGTCATCATGGCTTGCCGCGAGATGGACAAGCTGATCGACGACATGCTGCATCTTTCCCGGCTGACACGCATGGATATGAAACGCCAGCCGGTGAACTTGAGCGCGCTGGCAGAAGGCATTCTCGCCAACTTGCGTGAAACCGAACCTGGCCGCGAGGTCGTGATGAACGTCACGCCCGGACTGGTTGTTCCGGCGGACGCGCGCCTGCTGCGGATTGCGCTGGAAAACCTTTTGAACAACGCCTGGAAATTCACCGGACGCAAGAAGTTGGCAAAAATCGAGTTTGGGATGGACCCTGAACCCGGGGGCCCTGTCTATTTCGTGCGCGACAACGGCGCGGGATTCGACATGGAATTTGCGGACAAGCTTTTCGGCGCTTTTCAACGCTTGCACAGCACGCAGGAATTTCCCGGGCATGGCATCGGGCTTGCCACGGTGCAGCGTATCATCAATCGCCATGGCGGGCGAACGTGGGCCATCGGCGAAGTTGGATGCGGCGCCACATTTTATTTCACTTTGCCGTCGTGAATGAAACCGCATGGAAACGAAACGATTCGTTTTGCTGGTCGAGGACAGTTATAATGACGAGCTGCTGGCACGGCGGGCGTTCAAGCAGTGCCAGTTGGCCGACCGGTTGACCGTGGTGCATGACGGGGCCGAAGCCTTGGATTTTCTGTTCGGCACCGGGAGTCATGCAAAACACGAGACGACCGAACTGCCGGCGATGGTCCTCCTCGATCTGAAGCTGCCGAAGCTGAACGGATTTGAAGTGCTGCGGCGCGTGCGCGCGAATGAGCGCACACAATTGCTGCCGGTCGTCATATTGAGTTCGTCGGACGAAGAGGATGACCGGAATGAAAGCAAGCGGCTGGGGGCGAATGCCTATCTCCGCAAGCCCGTGGAGTTCAAAGAATTTGTCACGGCAGTGCGGCGGTTGACTTTGTGCTGGCTCGAAGGTGATGGTACCTTGGACAGCGGACAGAAATAATGATGAAAGAGCAAATGTATGTATAAGAAAGGCACGGATTGCGAATTTCGAGTTGCGTCCAGCGCGCGGGGGGTTGATCCGGGTTTTGCCCCGCATTCCGCGAATCCTCCGCCGTGGTCCGCCAATGCCCTGAAAGGAAATTAATGCCGTGAACCGACCCATTCGCGTATTGCTGGTTGAAGATTCAGAAATGGACGCCGCGCTGCTCCTGCTGGAGTTGCGGCAAAACGGCTTTGTTCCCGAGTGCCAGCGCGTTGAGACGGCATCTGAAATGATTGCCGCGCTCGACCGCCAATCCTGGGACGTGGTGATCGCCGATTATGTGCTTCCAAAATTCAGCGGTCCCGCCGCATTGAAACTCCTCCAACGCCGCGGCCTGGACCTGCCGTTCATTATTGTTTCCGGCCATATCGATGAAGACACCGCCGTCGCTTCCATGAAGGCTGGCGCGCACGATTACGTGATGAAGGACCGCCTGACGCGGCTGGTTCCGGCCATCGAACGTGAAATGCAGGAAGCGGCCAATCGCGCCGCTCGCCGCAAGGCCGACGAGAAGATTTTGAGCGAGCAACGTTTCCGCCACGCCATTGAAGCTTCCATTCCGTCGGGCATCGCGGCCGTCGACACCGAAGGCGCGCTGACTTACGTCAATGCCGCTTTTTGTGAAATGGTCGGCTGGAGCGAGCAGGAATTGATCGGAAAAAAATCGCCGTATCCGTTCTGTCCCATCGAAGAGGAAAAAACCATCCGCGATGCTTTCGCGCAAGTTGGCGATGGCAACCTGCCACACGGTGGATTTGAACTCTGTTTTACGCATCGCAATGGCAGCCGTTTCGATGTATTGCTGCTGGTCCGCACGCTCAAGGACGCTGAAGGCAAGCCCACCGGCTGGCTCGGCTCGGCCACAGACATAACCAAGCGCAAGCGGGCCGAGGAAGCCTTGCAACGCGCGCATGACGAACTGGAATTGCGGGTCCGTGAACGCACCGCCGACCTCATTGCTGCCAACACCGAGTTGGAGAAATCCATCGAGGAACGGCGACGCCTCGAACACGAACTGCTCGAAATCACTGAAAAGGAGCGGCGTCGCATCGGTTTGGATCTGCATGATGACCTGGGCCAGAAACTTACCGGCATCACGCTCATGATGAAAGGGCTTGAAGTCGCCTTGCGTCGCAAAGAATTGCCCGAGGCCGATGAAGCGAAAAAAATCGAGGACATCATCCAGCAGACCGTGCGCCACGCAAGCAATCTCGCGCATGACATGGCCATTGCTGAATTGCCCGATGACGATTTGCCTTCCGCGCTCGCTGGACTCGCCTCCAACATCGAAAATCTTTTTGACATCTCCTGCCAGTTCAAGGCCGACGGCGGCATTCCACCCCTCGACAAAAATGTCATCATGCAGTTTTATAAAATCACGCAGGAAGCGGTCACAAACGCCGTCAAGCATGGCAAGGCTAGGCAGGTTGGCATCAATCTTACCGGCGAACCGGGTCGTCTCGTCCTCACGGTCCGCAACAACGGCCTGCCGTTCCCTTCGATGATTGACCAGCACAAAGGGATGGGTTTGCGCATCATGAATTTCCGCGCCAACACCATCGGGGCATCGCTCGAAGTCAAGCCCGCGCGACCCAAGGGCACGCTTGTCACCTGCTCCTTGCCCACGAAGAACAAGATGGCATCCGCGACGAAAAGCAAGTAGCGGCTTCTGGAAGGGGCAGGCCAAAAATTTTTACTCCCGCACGCGGATCAACGTCTTCACTGCGCGGTTTCCATTGGCCATGGTCTTGAACAATTGCGGCAACTGGCTCAACGGACATTCGCCATCCACGAAATCGCGCGCGCGGATCACGCCCGCTTCAATCAATTCCAGCGCGCGGCGGATGGTGCGCGGCGTGTGATGAAAACTCGCGAGCAGTGTGAGATTTGAATAATGCAGCAGCGCGGTGTCGAGACTGACCGTCGTGCCTGAAGGACAACCTCCGAAAAAATTGACCTTGCCGCCTTTGCGGGCGAGTCGCGTCGCGGCTTCCCAAACTTCCGGCTTGCCGACGGCTTCGATGACAACATCGAATGGCGCTGTTACCGTGGATTGGATGGCGCGCACGAGGTCTTTGTGGCCCGCAATGTCTATCACCTTCTCGGCGCCTAATCGCCGCGCGCTCTGCAAGCGAACTTCGCCGCGTCCGGCAGCGGTCACGTTGCAGCCAAGGGCCCTTGCGAGCGCGATGAACATCAAACCGATCGGCCCCGCGCCGATGATGAGCACGTTTTGGCCGGAGCGGAGTTGCGCTTCCTCGACGCCCTGCACGACGCAGGCGAGCGGTTCAACCAGCGCGGCATCGGCAAACGCTGTTTCTGGCTTGAGGCGCAGCAAATTTTTTTGGACGAGCCGCGCAGGAACAACGATGGATTCGGCGTAAGCGCCGTTCAAGAAGAGCAGGTCGTCGCAAAGATTTTCCTGGCCGTTGCGGCAGTAAAAACATTGGCCACATGGCGCGGAATTGGCGACGACCACTCGTTCGCCAATCTTCCAGCCAACGGCTTCTGGATGAACTTCGCTGATGACACCGGACAGTTCGTGGCCGAAAACCGCGGGCGGAACAATCATCCGCGCGTGATAGCCGCGTTTGAAAACTTTCAGGTCGGTGCCGCAGGTAAGCGCGGCCTCGATGCCGATGCGTACCGCGCCGGGCGTGAGCGATTGCGGCGCGATTTCTTCCACGCGAATCTGTTCCTGACCGTAAAGGACGGCGGCTTTCATGCGGAAAATTTTAGACAGCAAATCGGCGATGCGCCAACGGAATGTTTGGGTGAACATGTTATATCTTCTCTGTAGAAAAGATACTTATCCAGGACAAGAATGGAACTGGGATAGGAATTGGGGAGCGCACGCCTCTGGCGTGCCCCGTTCGGCGTCTCGCCGAACGGAAAGGAGATAAGAAGCGCCCGGCGAGACGCCGGGCGCGGCAACCGAGACGGTCGCGCTCCCCAAACTGCAACCGTTGTTACATTCCTGATCCGTCGCTTAAAAAATGTTTTCTACAAGGCGGTGAATATCCCATTCGAAGATTTGCGGCATGGCAGCCTACGAGGCAGGTGGAATCCTTGGAGCCGGAGCCTTGACGAAATTCGTCTCGCGCAGATAAATCGGCTCCAATTTTTCGCCGGGCACAAAATCCGTCCGCTTGGCAGCCAATTGTGCCAGGACGGTCGCGTTCGGAAACAGGATGCGGCCGTTTTTTATCCAGCGGTCTGCGTCCGGCCCCGCGACGATTTCGTCTGGTGCCGATTGAGAACGAACTTCATCGGGCGTGGCGAGTTTGAGCGGTTCGATTGCGCGAAAAGTATCGGCGGCGATTTCATAGCGCGCGAAATAAAGTTCGTCGCGTTGCGCGTCTATGATGAGATTGATTTTGCCAAACAATCGCTTCGCCTGCGCTTCGGCCGCCAGACATTCCATGCTGGAAATGCCGAGCAATTTGACCGGCAACGCCAATTGCCAGCCTTGCGCCAGCGCGATCGCCGCGCGAATGCCGGTGTAAGAACCGGGCCCCAAACCGATCGCCAGGCATTCGATTTGTTCGCGTTCAACCTTCGCCTCGGCAAGAGCCTGCTCAATCAGGGCGAACGCGTGCGTTGTGCGCGTCGCCGTCTCCGTCGCCGCGCCGCGCACGATGCCTTCGGCCACGGCCACGCTGCGATGCTCGGATGAAAATTCAACCGCCAAA
>DASRBR010000590.1:0-3008 GCA_035653495.1 Verrucomicrobiia bacterium | reverse complement strand
GGCTGCTGGTGACGTAAAGGCGGTTGCCTTCCACGCAAGGCGAGGACAAAAGACCAAGGCCTTCCCAATCGTTGACTTTGCCGGAAGCGAGCTTGGGAATCACGAGCTGCCAGAGAAATTCGCCGGTCTTTTCGTCGAGGCACAACAGAATGCTGCGATCGCCGACATGCTGCGGGTCACGCGGGTTTTCATTGTTCGTGCCGATGAAAACTCTGCCGCCGGAAACGACCACATTGCCGAAAGCTTGCGAGCCGAGTTGGACGACCCACTTGACATTTTTAGTCGTCGAAAGGTCAACTTCCTCAGTTCCCTTCTTGAACTTGCCCACATCAAAATGGTCAGGCAACCCCGTCTCCGGCGAATACATGTTGCGACCGGGATCATTGCCGCCCCAGCGCGGCCAATCCGCTGCGAATGCGGTCGGCAGCAACAAACTTGTTGTAAGCGCGAGGGCAAGTGAAAGCTTCATGATCGTGCAGGCTCGAATCGCGTGTTGACCGGTGGATGTTGCTCCTTGAGAAGCGCCGGCAATCTGAGGCGAGAGTTTGGCTGTTTTCATTTTCAAATCGGGAATGGACTTACTTTTAATCGTTGGGAGTGACGGCAATATTATCGATATAGACGCGTTTTTGCGGCGCCAGCGAGAACAAGCCGGGCGCGCCGCATTGATGTGCATGCAAATGTGGGACTTCGATGGTCCATGCCGCTGGTTCAGGATCGGCTTTCTTCCAAATCTTCGCGCGAATCACGCCCGAGCCGTCCGGCGCGACATCCACGCGGGTCTTCAAACGATACCAAACATTGGGCGATGGCGCGAACGGCACGGAATGGCGGAACAATTCCTGCGTCGAGTTCACTTCCAGCCTCTTGTCATTGCTCTTGAGCACGATGCAATAACGCTGGTTGATGAGTCCGACTTCCGACATGACGCGTTTGTTGCCATCTGTCATCACGTCGGCTTCCATGGTATAATTCTTCGCGGAAGGATCGCCGATAAACACGGTGGCACGTTGGAAAAAAGGATTGTCAGTGTTCTTTGCAAAAACCTTGTTCCCATTCAGGTCGCGGATTTCGAACTTGAACCGCGCCCCAATCCACGGCAGCGGCGGATAAGCGAACATATAACCCTCCATGTCGTTCGTTTCGGTGAGCTTGGCCCATTCGAAATCCTGTTTGATTGGCAGGTACGGCAAAATGCGGCCGCGAATGTAACCTTTCACATTCCCGACGCTCGCCTCAAACGCGCCGGCGGATGGGGTTTCATCCTTGTCCGCCACCAGTGTCCCATCAGGATTGAACGACGCTTTCATCACCGACTTGACCTTTGCGGTGGGCGGAATGAAGTGCGTCCACTTGACACTGGAAAGGTCTTTCAACTCCTCGACCATGAAACCGTTTTTATCCAGCACACGGACGCGGAACGATTGAGTGCCGCCGGGCCGCATCAAAACTTCGGACGGGATGATCTGCAATTGTGCCGGCGCGCCGGGTGTGGGCATCTTTTCAGGCGCTGGCTCCGCCGCGAGACCCGGATTGTTGCCGGACTTGCCGAAACAATACAGATGGCGCGTGGTTTGAAGGTAAAGTTTGCCGTTGTAAACCGTGGGCGAACCGAAACAACGCCCATCCACAGAAACATGGGAAATGATTTCGGCTCCCGTGTCTGTCGGCTTTAGGATGTAAAAGCCGCCCTTTGTCCCGGACTCGCCCGAGCCTTCAACTTTCGCTGAAGGATCGTCCAGGATGGGAACGTAGAGCTTGCCATCCGCATAAAGCGGGCAGGAATTGCGCTGCTCGATCCCAATCTTCAGTTTCCACAACAAATCGCCGTTCTTGGCGTCCACGCAGCAGAGATCGCCTTTTTCGCTGACGACGTAAATGCGGTCGCCCGCCAAAGTGGGCGAACTGGTCGAGGTCGAAATGTCATCGGCCCAGATCTGCGAGCCTTTGCGTTCCACAACAACCGGCGCGGCTCCGGCGTTGGGCGGCGTCACATGCGGGATGTTCAATGCGACGAGCTGGCCCGGTTCGTAAGGCGTTCCATAAATGCAAATGACTTTGTCATCGTTGTGGACCAGCACCGCGGAGTTGATGCCCGCCTTGGTGAGCGGAATGCGCCAGAGCGGTTCGCCCGTGAGCACATTGATGCAAATCGCGCTGCCATCGCCGGTCGCCGAATAAAGCACGCGCTTGCCGTCGAGCCAGCCGATGACAGGATGCGAGAAAGAATTGTCCTTGGGTTGAGCGCCGGGCGTCGCAGACCAGACCAACGCGCCGGTGTTTTTGTCGAAGGCATAAAATCGGTCCGCAGCGGGGCCGTTGCCGCCCCAATTGGAGGTGATGCCGCGGGTGATGACCAGGTCGCCTTCAACCACGGGCGAAGCGGTGCGTCCATTGGGAAAAGTGAGCCGGCCATATTCTTCCATCAACGAATGCTGCCAAAGCATTTTGCCGTCCGGCGTGAAGGCCGCCAGCAACCCTTGTGTTCCTTGCAAAAAGACATTGCCCGTCTCCGGGTCCACGGCAGGACTGCATGTGGCGTAACGCAGGTAGATGATGTCACTCAAATAATCGCTGAACATCTGGCGCCAAAGTTCCTTTCCCGTCTCCGCGTCCAGGCAGACCAGGCCTTCCTGCAAATTCTCGCCTTCGTCGGTATAAGTGACGATATAGAGATGGCCATTGGCGATCACCGCGCTAGATTGGCCGGGCAAATCGGCCTTCCAAAGCGGATGGTCCGGGTCAACGGAATCGGGAAGGCCCGTTTCCAAAGAGGTGCCGTTTTGTTGAGGGCCGCGCCAGTTAAGCCAGCCATGAACAGGTTCGGCGTGGGCGGATTGGGGAAGAAGTTGGCAGTTGAGCAGCAATGCAAGCAAACCGCTTGCGATCGGAATCGTCAGTTTCATAAACAGCCACCATGTGGCTAATTTGCTTTCAAGAGTCCTCGCATTATTCTACAAATCCTGGGGCGACGCAACATCAATAATACTTACACGTATAAAATAAAA
>DASRBR010000589.1:0-4075 GCA_035653495.1 Verrucomicrobiia bacterium | reverse complement strand
GCGGGCGTGTCCGGCTCGAAGAACAGGATGCGCGATTTTTCCGGGATGCAAAAATATTCCTTGTTCATTATGGTGCCGCCGAACGTGAAGCGCTTGAGGTACGTCGCGTCCCGATTGGTGTAGGCCAGCGTGAACACGCGTTCGCGTTCCGGCAAACCGCAGTAAACAAGGTCCGGGCCAACGAACAATTTTTCCTGCAGCTCGGTCACCTTGTAATGACCGTCCTTGAAAACGAGCAGCATCTTGTCGAACTTCGTGCACTCCATCCGGAATTCTTCGCCGGAAACTTTGTAACCCACATAACCCGATTCGCGATCGTAGGCGACCTTGAACGCCTTGAATGCGACTTCCTTTGCCTCGACTTCGTCATAACGGCTGCTCTTGGTCAGTCGCGGATACATCGGCCCATATTTTTCAAGCAATGCCTCAAGACGGCCAATGGCATATTTGGTGACGTTCTTGAGGTGCTTGCGCACTTCTTCCAGGTCCGCCTTCACTTTGTCCATCTCTTCGCGATGTTTATTGATGTCAAAGAGCGAAATGCGCCGGATGTGCACGCCCAGCAGCATCTCCACGTCTTCATTGGTCAACTCGCGATACATCTGCCGGCGATACGGTTTGAAACCATCGTGCACCGCTTCAATGACGGCTTCTTTCGTCCGCGCCGACTCGATTTTTTTGTAAATGCGGTTCTCGATGAAAATCCGCACGAGCGTTTTGAAATGCAATTCGTCCTGGAGCTTTTTCTCCTTCAACTCCAGTTCGCGTTTCAAATCGGCCACGAGCTTGGCCGTGTTCTCGCGCAGGACTTCGCTCACCGTCAATTCGACCGGACGATTGTCCTTGATGACGACGATGCGGCTGCTGATGCTCGTCTCGCAATCGGTGAACGCATAGAGCGCGTCCACCAGTTTTTCTGCGGTGACACCCTGCGGCGCCTTGATTTCAATCTCGACTTCTTCAGCGGTGAAATCATTGATGCTGCGCACCTTCAATTTCCCTTTGCGCGCCGCATCTTCGATCGACCCGATCAATGAATCCGTCGTCGTGGTGGGCGGGATTTCCTTGATGACCACCGTGGAATCGTCCTTGACCTTGATTTTCGCGCGGACTTTGACGCTGCCCTTGCCATCGGCGTATTCACGCGCATCCATCAATCCGCCGGTTTGAAAATCCGGGAGCAATTTGAAGGATTGCTTCTTTAGAATCGCGATTTGCGCCTCAAGCAATTCCGGAAAATTGTGCGGCAAAATTTTGCACGCCATTCCGACTGCGATGCCTTCGGTGCCCAACATGAGCAGCAGCGGCAATTTGGCGGGCAATGCGACAGGTTCCTTGTTGCGCCCGTCGTAACTCGGCACAAACTCGGTCAATTCGTCATTGAAAATTTCATTGCGCGCCAGTTCGCTCAGGCGGCATTCGATGTAACGCGGCGCGGCCGGTGGGTCGCCGGTGAAGATGTTGCCGTAGTTCCCCTGCCCTTCGATCAAATAACGTTTGTTCGCCAGCACGACGAGCGCGTCGGCAATCGAAGCGTCTCCATGCGGGTGATATTGCATGGCATGGCCAACCACATTGGCCACTTTGATGAAACGGCCATCGTCCTTGTCATGCAATGCCCACAAAATTCGCCTTTGCACCGGCTTCAATCCATCGGCCAAATCAGGAATCGCGCGGTCGCGAATGACGTAGGAGGCATATTCCAAAAAGCTGGTATTGACCCGTTTGTGCAATGGCAATTCCTGTTTGCCGGGATGAAACGGACGGCCTTCGATGACCGGAACTTCTTCGGCAAGCACGTGTGTCTCGCCGTTGCCGTTGGACTTTGGCGTGCCCTTGGCCGGTTTGGCGGCTTCGCCATCGGATTTGGCCGGCTTGGCGCCATCCATCGGCAACTCAGGTTGGTCAGGTGAATTTTTGCGTTTGGCTGCGCTCATTGGACTTTAATTCTAGTAAGAAAGTTGACGGAGATTTTGTAATAGTTTAGAGAATCAGCATGAACATGGAACGTATTCGGCAACGACTGACGGGCGGATTCAAGCCCTTTGCCATCCGCACCTCTGGTGGGCATGAATATCCTGTTCCTCATCCTGAATTTATTTTGTTGTCCAGAACTTATTTGGCCGTCTTGGACAAGGATGGCGAAATCGCGATTCTTGATCCTCTTCATATTGTCGCTCTAAAAAACATCCAAAACGTCCGCAACGGCTCTTCAAAAAAATAGTTTTGTTTTATTAATGAAAATTATTCCTCCACCGGCACGACGAGGTTTTCCATGATGAAATCCTTGCGTTCCGGCGTATTCTTGCCCATGTAAAAGCCGAGGATGTTTTGCGCGTCGGGTTTGGGAGCGTGCTCGACGCGGCTCAACCGCATGTTTTCACCAATGAATTGCTTGAACTCGGACGGTGAAATTTCTCCCAGCCCTTTGAACCGTGTGATTTCACAAGCTTTTCCCAGCGCTTTCGCGGCTTCATCGCGCTCAGCTTCTGAGTAGCAATAAATTGTTTTCTCCTTGTTGCGCACGCGAAAGAGCGGCGTTTCGAGCACGAACAAATGTCCGTCATGCACCAACTGGTCGAAGAACCGGAAGAAATAAGTGATGAGCAGATTGCGGATGTGCAAGCCGTCCACGTCAGCGTCCGTAGCCAGAATCACCTTCTCGTAACGCAAATTCTCGATGTTGTCCTCGATGTCCAGGCTGCACATCAAATTGTACATCTCATCATTTTTGTAAACGATGTCGCGCTTGAGGTCCCAGACGTTGAGCGGCTTGCCTTTCAATGTGAAAATCGCCTGCGTGTTCACATCGCGACAACTGACGATCGAACCGGCTGCGGATTGACCCTCCGTGATGAAAATCATCGATTCCCTGCCCTTCCCTTTCGCCTTGTCCAGGTGCACCTTGCAATCCTTGAGCTGCGGGATGCGAATGGTGATGGCCTTGGCGCGTTCGCGCGCAAGCTTTTTGACCTCCTGCAACTCCTTGCGCAATTGCTGCGTGTCCTTGACCTTCTCGATCAATTTTTCCGCGACGTCCTTGTTGCGATTGAAAAAATGCAGCAATTCTTCGCGCACCTGGTTGACCAGATCGGAACGGATTTCCGTGTTGCCCAATTTGTTCTTCGTCTGCGATTCGAATACCGGGTCCTTCAACCGGATGGCCACAGCGCCCACCATGCACTCGCGCACGTCGTCGCCTTCGTATTTGCCCTTGGCATATTCGTTCACCGCTTTCAGCAAACCTTCGCGAAAAGCGCTCAAGTGCGTGCCGCCGTCGGAAGTGTATTGGCCGTTGACGAATGAATAAAACGTCTCGCCGTAACGGCTGTTGCTGTGCGTGAAGCAAAATTCCAGCGTTTTGCTCGCGTAATGCAGCGGCGGATAAATCGGCTCGCTGTTGTCCGATTGCATGTCCTCCAGCACCAAATCCATCAAGCCGCGCCGGGATTGAAACGTCTGCCCGTTGTAAATCAGCTTGAGCCCTGTATTCAAATAGCTGTAATGCCGCAGGCGCCGCTCGACCAGCTCGGGCCGAAATTCCACCGTCTTGAAAATCGTTGGGTCCGGCTCGAACTTGATCAATGTTCCGTCGGGTTCGTTGGCTGCCTTGCCCGTTTTGTCGTTCTTAAGCTTGCCCGACTTGAACGAAGCCTCGGCGTATTCTCCCGAACGATGGCTGCGCACGAAAAATTCTTTTGAGAGCGCGTTGACGGCTTTGGTTCCCACGCCGTTCAACCCGACGCTGAATTGGAACACGTCATCATTGTATTTTGCGCCGGTATTGATCTTCGACACGCAATCCACCACCTTGCCCAGCGGAATGCCGCGCCCGAAATCGCGCACCGTGACCGCGCTGCCCTCAATCGTGATCTGCACTTCCTTGCCGAAGCCCATGATGTATTCGTCAATCGCGTTATCAATGACTTCCTTGAGCAAAATGTAGCAACCATCGTCGTAATGCGAGCCGTCCCCGATGCGCCCGATGTACATGCCCGTGCGCAGCCGGATGTGTTCGAGCGAAGAAAGCGTCTTGATCTTGCTCTCGTCGTAATTGTGCTTTTTGGTTTCAGCC
>DASRBR010000588.1:0-4452 GCA_035653495.1 Verrucomicrobiia bacterium | reverse complement strand
GTTCTCACGCAAATCGCCGTAACTGCGGGCGATGGCGATTTCCTTCGAGTTCGCCGGGATTTTTTTCTGCACCAAATCGGTGTATTCGTCCTTGCGGCGTTCGAGGCTTTCCCAGGAAACGATGAGGTTTTGTTCCTGCTTGGTCTGTTCACCGGAGATGAGCGATTGCACCGCCGGATAACTCTTCACGATGCGGGCGAGCAACGAGCGCTTGTCCATGTCATCGAAGCAGGGCGAGAGCTGCAGCGCGCGTGTCAAGTCCTTGATGACTTCCAGGTCCGCCGAGCCGATGAGTTCGACAAGCAGTTCATGGTCGTCCACGATGAAATCGCGCAGGCGGTTGGAACGTTTTTCGTTGAACTGGTCGCGTTCCATCGCGCTGAGCATCGCGCGGAACACTTCCGGGCCGAGAATGTCGGCGAAAGCGTCGGAACGCTCCTTGGCCAGCCAGAGCAGCAATTCGCTCGAGGCGGTGTGCTGGCTGATGAGCCTCGCCAGAGTTTCCTTGAGCAGATCAATCTTGCCTTCGTGGATGAGCAATTGCGCGCATTCGCGGCAAAGCTTGGCCGGAACGTTGTTGAGCGTGGCCCGAATCGTGTCCACCCATTTTTCCGGGTTGGCTTCCTTGAAGGAATCCAGCGTGCGGCGATGCTTGATGGCCGGCATCGCTTCCAACAAGGCGCCGAGCCGATTTTCCTGCGCCCAAATGTTTTTGGCGGTCAACTCGCCTTCATTGGCAGGCAGGCCGGTCGCTTCACGGAGATCGTCGCGCATGAAGATGCCTTCCAACGCAACCGCCGGTTGCGTGCGTTGGTGCGTGCCGATTTCCGTGTTGAGCGTCGCTATGGCTTCTGAGGCCGCGGCATTCTTGTCCGTCAAATCGGAAATGTTCTTGAGCAATTCGCCCGCGACAGCGATATGCGCCTTGAGGCCCTTGGCAGCGCGAAATTCGCCCATCAACCGGTCCTGCAACGTGACCTCTTTCGCCTGATAAATGATGGGATCGGTTTTTTTGATGGGCACCTGGAAATGGCCGTCCTTTTTCAACTCGCGTTTGGCGGCTTCCCACCATTTTTTCCAATCGTCCTTGATGATGTCCGGGACGAGAACGCTCTGGACTTGATCGACCGTGGCGCGGCCGCCGTAGCTCTTGAGGACGAGTTTGATGAGTTCGAGATGGTTCAACGCAGCCATGTGGCGCAGGCTCTCGATGTCCGAGGCCTTGCGGGCGAGGATGTGGTCCTTGGGAATCGCCTTGAGCGATTCGGCGGCAAAGGCGAGGTCCATCGCGTGATTGGGTTTGCCGGGAAAATCAATGGTGAACCGCGCAAAAACGGTGTCCACCGTCGTGATTTTTCCAAAACCCCAGCTTCGATGCATGCAGTAACCGCTGGTGGTCAACTGGACCAGCGGCTCGACCTGGTGCTTCTCGAGCTTGCCCGCCGCTACCAGCTTTTCGAACTCTTCTCTCATAAATCAATCTTATTGCTCGCGTCCTATTATGACAATGGCGATATTAAAAACGGTGAGCGGACAAAAACCAAGACAAATTGCCATGGACGTTCTTAAGCGTCGCCTGTTCCAGCAGGACTATACCGAGGATTTGTTCGAAAAGGAAATGTCGAAACACCGGCTCTCGCCCGCTGACCGCGGCTTGTGCCAGGAATTGGTCTATGGCATCGCGCGCTGGCAAATGACCCTGGATTGGTTGATTTCCCGCAAAACCGCCGGACGCACCCAAAAGGAAGAACTGCGTATCCTGCTGCAGCTCGGCCTTTACCAGATGTTCTGGCTTAATCGCGTTCCCGACCATGCCGCCGTCCATGTGACGGTTGAACTCGCCAAGCACATGGGCTTCGGACCGCAAGCCGGCTTCGTGAATGCCATTCTGCGCGGTTATACGCGCGAACGCGACGAAACAAAAAAGTTGCTGGCTGAATTGAAAACGACCCAACCCTCCATGGGCTATTCGCATCCCGAATGGCTTTGGAAACGATGGCAACAGCATTGGGACGCGGAAAAAGCCGCCCGGCTGATGGAATGGAACGACACGCCGCCGCCGACTTACGCCCGCGTGAATCTTTTGAAAACCGATGCAACCAAGCTTGCGGCCATTTGGGAAAGCGAAGGGGTAAAGTTTCGTCCGTTGGGTGAATCTGTAGAAGGTAGGGACATCGCGCTGCGATGTCCGCGGACGGCGCAGCGCGCCGTCCCTACCCTTTCGGAAGGCACTACAACGGAACAAGCAACTCGCCTCACGCAACCGTGGGACTGGGTGAAAGGCGACGAACTCTTCGAACTCGAATCGCACCCGCCGCTCGCCAGCTTGCGCAGTTTGCGCGATGGGCTGTTTTATATCCAAGACCCGAGCACGCTGCTTGCGGTGCAAGTATTGGACCCGCAGCCCAATGAAATTGTGCTCGACCTTTGCGCCGCGCCAGGCGGCAAAACAACTTTCATCGCTCAACGGATGCAAAATCGTGGGCGCATCATTGCGCAGGACATCCAAGCCGATCGGCTCGATTTGGTCCGCGAGAATTGTTCGCGGTTGGGCGTGACTTGTGCGGAAGTTTCGCTGGCTCCCAGCGGCGTCATTGCGAATCCGGCGAAAAAGTTTGACCGCGTCCTTGTGGACGCGCCCTGCTCGAACACCGGCGTCATGCGTCGCCGCGTGGACCTGCGCTGGCGCATCCGTCCGGAAGAAATCGAGCGTTTGCGCAATGCACAAATCGATTTGCTCCGCCAGGCCGCTCCGCGCCTCAAGCCTGACGGCGCGCTTGTTTATAGCACTTGCAGTCTGGAGCCGGAGGAAAATGCGGAAGTCGTAAAACAATTTTTAGTCGAACATCCAAAATTTTCACTCGTTCAAGAACGCGAGCTGTTGCCGTTTGTGGAAGGGGTGGACGGCGCGTATGTTGCGCAACTGACGCTGGTGAGTTAGTCTCGCCGCGCATGATGCTTGACCTTGAACACGAATACGCCGACCGCGCCTACCAATTGCTTGCCAGCCTGGTGACGCCGCGGCCGATTGCTTTTGTGACCACCCTGAGTCCGGACGGCAAAATCAACGCTGCGCCGTTCAGCTTTTTCAATCTGTTCGGAGCGGAGCCGCCCATCCTGGCCATTGCTCCCGGTGACCGCGACAATGGCACGCCCAAGGACACCGCGCTCAACATCCGCGCGACGCATGAATTCGTGGTAAACCTGGTGGACGAAGCCATCGCCGAGGAGATGAACAAATGCGCCGCTTCATTGCCTTACGGCGAAAACGAACTCGTCCACGCCGGGCTCACGACCGCCCCTTCAACGTTGGTGAAAGCGCCGCGCATCGCCGAGTCGCCCGTCAGCATGGAATGCTTCGAGTGGGGCACCATCCAGATCGGCGACAACCGGATGATTATTGGCTTGATCAAACGATTGCATCTGCGCGAGGAGCTTTTTGACGCCGAAAAGAAACGCATCCATACGGAAAAATTGCACGTCATCGGCCGCATGGCTTCCCCGCATTGGTATTGCCGCACGCGCGATCGTTTCGAGATGATCCGGCCGGCGTGAAGCCGTGCTTCACATCCCCATGATCTGGTAGCCGCAATCCACGTAAATCACCTGGCCCGTGATGGCTGCCGCGCCGTCGCAGGCGAGGAAGGTTCCGGTTGCGCCAAGTTCATCGGGCAGGACATTTCGTTTCAACGGCGCGTGGGCTTCGTAGTGCTTGAGCATTTCGGTAAACCCGGCGATGCCGCGCGCAGCCAGCGTGTTCACCGGGCCGGCGCTGATGCAATTGACGCGGATTTTTTGCGGGCCCAAATCGTACGCAAGATAGCGCGTGCTGGCCTCAAGCGCGGCCTTGGCCACGCCCATGACATTGTAATGCGGCACGACTTTTTCCGAACCGTAATAAGTCATCCCGACGATGCTTCCGCCTTCGGTCATCAACGGCGCGGCGGCGCGAGCCAGCGCAATCAATGAATACGCGCTCACGTCGTGCGCGACGCGAAAGGCTTCGCGGCTGGTGTTGATGAACTGGCCTTCCAACGCTTCCTTCGGCGCGAACGCGACGGAATGCAGGAGCAGATGCAGCTTGCCGAATTTTTGGCCCACTTCGGAAAACACGCGCGCGATTTCTTCGTCCTTCGTCACGTCACAAGGCATCAGCAAGGTGTCGCTGCCGAAAGTGCCGGCGAGTTCCTCGACATTTTCCTTGAGCCGTTCGCCTTGATAGGTGAAGGCGAGCCGCGCGCCGGCCTTGTGCCATGCCTGCGCAATGGCCCAGGCAATGGAACGCTTGTTTGCAACCCCGAAGACAATACCGAGTTTTCCGCTGAGTTCAGGCATAGTGGTGGTCGAATGTTCTTAAACGCGATGAGGAGAACGAAATTCCACGGCCATGGCAAGTTGCAAATCGCCTTCCATATTGCGTATTCCGTGTTGCGTGATTAAAGCCGGGCCGCA